>SVPB01000005.1 GCA_015066065.1 Oscillospiraceae bacterium
TGAAACTATCGGCAACAAACATTTTGATAATTTTGAAAACTGTATTGATATTTTGCCGATAATATGGTATAATAAGAGCAAGAAAACTTGCCTGGAGGTAACTATGGAATACGTATCTGTCGCAAAAATGGCTGAAAAATGGGGGCTTTCTGAACGAAGTGTTCGGAATTACTGTGCCCACGGCAGAATTGCCGACGCAAAACTTATCGGCAAAACTTGGTACATTCCGGAGGATGCACAAAAACCGGAGCGTGCAAATAAGAAAAACGATACACCTACATTGCTGCAGATTCTGAAAGAGCAGAAAGCAGCCAAGATGACCGGTGGTATCTATCATAAGGTGCAGATTGATCTGACCTATAATTCAAACCATATTGAGGGCAGCCGTCTGACTCACGATCAAACACGGTACATCTTTGAGACCAATACCATCGGTTTTGAAAATGAGGCCGTCAATGTAGATGATGTGATTGAAACATCCAACCACTTCCGTTGCATTGATATGGTGATTGATCAGGCAGGCTCTGCTCTGACAGAGAAGTTTATTAAGGAACTGCATTATGTACTGAAGACAGGTACCAGTGATAGCCGCAAGGATTGGTTTGCGGTAGGGGAGTACAAGAAGTTGCCCAATGAGGTAGGCGGAAACGACACTACGCTGCCGGAGAATGTTGCTGATGAGATTCGCAAACTACTGGCAAGTTACAATGAGTTGCCCTCTAAGACCTTTGTTGTCAAAAGATACTCGACCTTTGCTCTTGCTCTCGCAGGAGCTTTCTTGTTCTTTGCCATTATTTCAGCCACCTTGTTAAAGAGTTCGTCTGAAATAATACGGGGCATACCGCCGGGAATTTCCTTGCCTTTGTATGTATAGACACCGATATATCTTTTGTTCTTCAACATTGTGTGTAGCGAATTTTTATTAAAAGGCACACCTCTTGAAGTCTTATATCCCAATGAGTTCAAATGTCGTGTTATTTCTGCAACTGTTTTCCCATTGGCATACATTTCAAAGACAGTTTCTACAATCGGTGCAGTATTTGGGTCAATCTCAAATTGCCTATATTGATTGACTTTGAAGCCAAGTGCGATATTACCGCCTGTGCATAGACATTGCTCACCGTTCTTGTCCATTCCTTTTTTGATTTTTTGGCTCAACTCTAACGAATAGAACTCGTCCATTGCTTCAAAAAGACTTTCAACAATAACACCCGAAGGGTCATCTGCTATGTATTCGTTGACAGATAATACTCGTATTCCTTTGCTTTTTAGCAATCCTTTGTATATGACGCTTTTTTCTTTATTTCTGAAAAATCTATTAAAACGATAGACAACAATACGTTCGTATAACCCTTTTGAACTGTCCTCAATCATTCTTTGAAAATTAGGTCTGTTATCGTCTGTACCTGTTAATGCTCTGTCAACGTATTCTTTAACAACGGTAAGTCCGTGCTGTTCGCAGTAATTGCGGCAGTCCTGTAATTGAATATCTATACTGACATCTCGCTGTGCTGTTGAACTGTATCTTGCATATATAACTGCATTCATTTTTTACTCCTTTATTATATCAAGTGCATTTTTGACTTTGTTATAAATTAACTGATTTGGATAGTATCTGTAATCGGCAAATATAGAAATACCGTCATTATAGTAATACTGTAATATTGCGGCGGCACAGGCAGCACTACGGCTCTGTCCGTATTCGCATTGGCAGATAATATCTAAGCCGTCTTTGTGTGCTTGGTGTATATACTTCGCAAGGCTGTTGACCTCGGGAAAGTATGTATCAAATGTCAAGCCGTAATCTTCAAGTATTTCTATATCAATATCGTGGATCGGGATAGTGAATACTCTTTCGGCTTTGCCCTTGTAATCAACAGGCTTGAAAACCTCGCCTGTTCTTTTCGAGGGCGGGTCATAAAAACTAATAACGGCTGTGTTTTGGGGGAAATCACCCTGTAATAATTCCTCAATGGCTTTTCTTGAATAAATCTGTACTTTCATATATTTTCCTTTCTTAGTGCATCTAATAATTTATCATAAATCAATTTATTCGGGGTGTATCTGTTATCAGTAAATATTGAACTGCCATTATTATAGTAAAATTCTAATATGGCGGCGGCATAGGCAGGACTTCTGCTTTTTCCGTTTCTACTATAGCAAACAATATCACACCCGTTTGAATACATACGTTTGATAAAAAGCGCAGAACGATATGCATCAAGTTCATTTATACTGTCATGAAGAAATATGCCTTGCATATCGCAATGAAGTGACACAAAATCTTTAGTCGGACTGTTATATTCAGCACTTCTTTCAGCCAGAACATCGCCGATATTTATAATTCCTATATTTTTCGGAAAACGGTCAGCCTTTAATGTTTGTTTTTATAGGGGATAAATGATAACGGTCTTTGAGTTGTTCATTATATCAGCGTATTCAAAAAAATCTCCGTAACCTTTTGCTTTCTTCTGCAACCCACTACTTACTAACCGATCGTTTTGGTCGAAAATAGTTATCATATGTTCGTCAATAAAATATCCGTCTTTATCAAATGATTGATAATAAATCAAAACAGATTTGTCGTTAGAAATCGTAATATCGTAATCACATTCGAGATTGTGGCTATATTCACCGTCTTTTTCGTATCTCATTTTGAATGTGTTGAATTTTATAGTTGTCTTTTTTGTGCTTATGTAATACTCATCATACCACACAAATGTAACACCCTTGATTGTTTGAGTTCGTTTGCTACCGCAACCATAAACATTTTTAGTGATATATTCGCCGTTGATTTCCGTGTTGTCGTTTTCGGTTGGCTTGGAGGTTGTTTCGTTATTGTCGGAATTGTCGGACGGTGTATTATCGGGAACGGATATATCAGGTATAGATGTATCCGGTGGCGTTGATGTATCTTCGGTATTGTTATATCTTGTATCTGTAATTGAGTCAAGGCGCACCCAACCGCCAGACTCTAATCTTGCCCAACTATGATAATTTGCATAGAACAAGACTTCTCGTTCTTCCACTATCGTTATTGTCCTGTTGTCTGTTATATCATACAACCAATAGTTTGAACTTATTTTTGGTTGGCTATAAACCGAAAGGCAATTATTTAATACTTTTATTTTATAAGAATTAAACGGAGTATTTGAAGTATCGGGAGTTTGTGTGTCAACAGATGTTTCGGGATTATAATTAGGATTACTTTCTGTTGGAAATTCAACCTCTCCCGAATATCCGTCATCGTTTATGTAATTTAAGATTATCCAGCCGTCATATCCTTTAATCTCACCCCAACGAAGTGGGACACCACCATAGCTGTTTGATGTTTGGTCAGTAACAATATAAGCACCTTTTTCAAGTATGCCTATGATTTCAGCTTCGTAATTCGGCTCTTTATAAATATACAAGAAATCGGCAGTTATACTAATAGCATATTCTTCAAACGGCTTTGTTCTGTCATCAGTTGTTTCAGTAGAGCCGTTAGACGATGTTTCAAACGTTGTTTCGGCTTCGGTTGTACCGGTACTGTCTTGTGAATTGTTTTGGCAACCGCAAAGTAATGACAGTAAAATCGAAACTATAAGCAACGAAGTTATTATTCTTTTCATTTGCATTCAACTCCCGATATTTTGTAATTGCATATATCTCTGGCAACGCACCTACTGTGCTTAGCATTATTTTTGGTGCAAATGCCACCATAACCGTCAGCGCAGTAAGACCAAAGAATATAGTCAACCTCTGCTGTGCGTTTATGTAAATAGTGTGCAATTTCAGAAACAATATCAAATGCTTCATATTTAGGAACTTCGCTATTGTTATGACACCCAAGATGTTCACTACCTAATATACGGCATATATGTCTGTCGGGTTTGGCAATATCATAGCCAACATTACGCAGATATTCCGCATTCAACGCAACATCAAGTTGGATATACTTATGCGGTTTGCCCTCGGCAGATAATACTTTAATCAAAGTTTTCAAAGTAGGGTCGGTATCAATGAACTTTTGATAAAAGTTATCTATACTGCCGTACTCTTGTTCAAGTGATTGCATTTTGCCGATATTCGTACCGATAAGAGCAACCATTTGATTTTTTATATACTGTGTGCCAAGCGTTTGTGCTTTCACTTTATCGACTAATATCATTGGGTCAGTATTCAGCAGAGTATCAACATCGTACTGATAAAATATTTCGTCAATCAGCAGTATGCGCCCCGTTTCAATATCAATGCTCGGCTCAACTCTGCTCCAAGAAGCACCCGAGGTCAGCATTGAATAGACCATAGCACGAATATGGTCCTGAACAGTAAAAATACCGCCTTTCTCTCGTTTATCAATCTGTTTTTTGATATATGTATTTTCCCATAGTTTTTTGGCTTGTACTGTTCCGTCTTTAATCAGTAGTTCTTCACGCAACTGTTTATCCATAAGTAAAACGGCGTTCGAAACTTTATCAATGTTATTCAAGAAAATCACCCCTCTTTATATCAGCAGTTCTTGGGTACTTCTATAAATACCTCTGGACTAACATTCAATGCCAAACAAATGGCTCTCAAATCGTCTGCGTACATAGTACGTTTGCCGTTCATCATTGCATTGAATGTAACTTTTGATATACCTGCTCTTTGTGCAACGGCTAACTGTTTATAGCCGTGTTCTTCTATGTACTCTCGTACTTTCTTGTAAACTTCCATACGTGCACCTCCGATAATACAGAAATTCTGTACTTTCTTATATCATATCACAGACATTCTGTGAAGTCAATAGAAAAGTACAGGATTTCTTGATATTTGTATTGCCTTTTCTTTATTTTCGTGTATAATATGTATAAGTGAGGTGATTTTCTTGAAATATGAGATTGGCAACAGAATACGCAAATATAGAAAAGTCTGCGGTCTGACACAAGAGCAGTTAGCAGAGAAAATAAATGTAACGAAAAGCCGAGTATCAAATTGGGAGCAAGGTATCAATAGACCCGATGCTGATATTATCGGTAATATTTGCCGAGCGTTGAATGTTTCCCCAAGCGATTTGCTTGATGTTCACTTGACCGATGATGAACTATCTGCACACGAAAAGAAAGTAATTCAAGCATACCGCACCAAAGAAGATTTACAACAGGCGGTTGACATTCTTTTAGGCATAGAAGATACTCCCGAAGAACAGGCGTAAAAACCGTATATCAGCCATTTTATTTTTGCCCATATAGTTATTAGATATATTGCTATCCGCCTTGTATCGCTTGTGTAATCGGGTAAGCAACCCGAAAAACCTTTAATATTATTGAAGGCACAAAAGATACTGTTTTCTGTCTGTTGGTAATTCGGGTGAAACTGTCGCAGAGTTCCAAGCATTCGGAACATCTAACCGAGATGTATTTCTCTTTCGTGTCAAAACAGGGAAAGAGGACATCACTATGAAAAGAGTTCTAAAAATAATTACCGCAGACACATTAAATTAGCCCTCTTATAATTCGCTTTATATAAAGGGAAAAGCCATTGAAACCGCTGTTGCAGTTCCAATGGCTTTATTTTTACAGATATAAAATTACCGTCATAACCGTCATATCACAATATCAAAATTGGATATCCTCTGTATCTTCCGTATCATTGATACTGTTATCAACACCGGCAACACTGACAGGTGCATTCTTCCCGTCGAATTTAACTTGATAATCACAGTATGACGATACTTGAGGTATTTTTTCGTTTGTTAGTGTAATTTCCGTGCCGTTCATTTTAGCACAGGTCTTAAACGAAATTCCTGCTTCTTGTAGGTTGCTTTTCAATCCGTTTAATCTGCGTGATAGTACGTTCGGTACTGTCGGAAATTCCTTGCCTTTGCTGTTGATACCATATTGCGGAGCCATTGCCGATAACTGATTATACAGTTCGGAAATCAATCCCGACCATTCGGCACGGTCTTTCATAAAAGCAACTACTAACGTAGCAACAATATCGGTATTCAATACCTCGATATTTCTCTTGCCTTGGTTAGCATTATACTGTTCAAGAAATTCGTTTCCAAGACCGCCGAGAGCTTCGCCAATGGCATATCCCCAACGGGCAAAGTCTGCCATACGAGGTAGCGTATCAAGTTTAACAGTAGGATACAAAGACATTGCTTTTGACAGTGTATCAATGACACCGCCTAAGATATAAGGCAAGTCCTTTTCAAAATCTGCCATAAGTTCCGAAAGTTCTCTGCGTTTGTTTTCTTCAATACGTGACAGTTCAACTAAAATTGCTCTGTCAAGTAGGTCAGGACGGTTGGCTACATTGTTAATTCCGTTAAGCGCCAAGCACTTTTGGAAAGTAAAAATGTAGTCATCAGCATCGGTGAAGAGTTTCCTTTGCTGAATGCCGCCACCCGTAATGGCTCGGCATAGGGTATCGCTTGTTTCTTCATCAATTCGAGAAACATTATCAAACGGTAAAAACCAATGCTGTTGCAGATTTACCGCTAACGAGCGAGGGTTCTTTTGGATCGTTAATGTTTCCAATGCTGACGGGTCGATTAACTTTTTCAGCAAGGTACAAGCCGTAGTTTTGGCTGCACCTTTTTCGCCGAAGAAAATCGGCATAGCGTGAGGGATGTTAGGTACAAAGCAACAAACGAGCCAACACAGAAACATTGTGTGGTTATCCTGTAAATTTATGTAGTTTAAGATTTTTCTAATATCTCCGTTTTTGCTTGGCTGATACTGACATTTTTGGTGCCTGTGCCTTCTGAACAAAATCGGGGGATTATCAACAATTTCCCAACCGTCTTTTGTAATTTTAACAGCGTTCCAATCATCATTACTGAGATTGTACCAAAAGGCATTGTCTAACTGAGCGACCCTCGTTTCAAGCGGAATTGCCTTTGTGTTTTCAAATACGGCTCTTGCTTTCAATACTTCTTTTGCTTGTGAAAGACTATCCTTTTTGGCAGGTTTTTTCTCGGCGTTGTAATACAGGTTATTAAGCCAAGTAACAAAGTCTCCGCCGTCAATTAACCAAACTTCACGGTGTCCGTCTATCATAACAGCGGCATACGGGTCTTTGGCGTTATCGTGAAAGAGAATTGTATCTTTTTCTTCCACAAGGCGAATTATAGTTTCTGCCTGTGTTTCATTTTTGAAATCCCCTGTGTTCACACTATCACTATGACTTGTTATAGGTGCTGTAATTTCTTCCGCAATTTCAAACGTCGGAAGTTTGTCAACCTCTGCCATAGTATGACCCATATTGAGCCAATCGTAAATGTCACCCTTTTCCGAAAGGTCGGGCAGTTTTACAATTCTGGCATTAGGTACATTCTGCAAAATTTTCTTTGCATAGTTCGTACCGGGAGTGTCATTATCGGGAATGATAATGACCTCTTTATCTTTTAGGTAATCCGTATAGTGAGGACACCAAGGCGATTTTGCCCCTGTATCAAGCGTAGTAGCAACTGCCCCCTGTTTGATAACAGCGTCAGCACACTTTTCACCCTCTACAAAATATACTTTTGTAGCCGTAAGAACGGCAGGAAGATTATATAGTTCGTGCTGAATGCCTTTGACACTTTTTGTTCCGTCGGGTTGTTCAAAATAGAACTTTTTAGAGCCGTCCTCATAATCGGTACGTGTCTTAGTGTAAGCAATCGTGCCGTCTGCCTTGTGATAAGTGTAAGTGGTTTTTTTCATTATGTTACTTCCTTTCTGATTGATGTATAAATCCTTTAATGTAAGACCTACACTGTTTAGTATGTTTTTTGTTTCACAACCAGCGTAGCAATGTAGAAATATTCGTTCGCTATCGGGCGAAAGCCCGATAGACAAACTTGGATTGTGGTCATCGTGAGCAGGGCATAAAGCCATATATTCATTAACTCCATTCTCCGCAACACTATTGAAATGCCTTACAAATTCATTTAATTTCATAATTACTTATCCTTTCTATATTTGTCGATAATTGCTTTCGCTAACTCGTCTGTGTATTCTACTTTTCGGGCAGCGAAATCACGTTTGACTTCATCAATTCTACCTGCCCACAGCCACTCGGCTATAAGCATTCGTTGAAATGGATGAAATGCCTTTTCAAAGGGCACATACTTTTTGCTCCTCATACTGATTGCCTCCTTCCTGTATTTGCTGATTGTTTACTACCAACTCGCTTTTTTATTGCTGTCATTTTCTTTTGCCAACCTTTCTTCTTTGAGAAATTCTTCAAACTCTTCAAGATGTTCATTGACATAGTTTTCAATATCGGCAAATATGGCTTTTGCAAATTCTTCTGCCTGTTTTTTGCTGATATTAAAATCTGTAAAATCCATACTTGCCGTACCTCCTTTCGTGTGAACTTCCTGTTGACAAACACATTGTAGCAGAATATAATGTAAAATACAGCACAACACAGATATATGGAAATTCGCAGAAATTAAATATATGTTGTAGGAGGTACAACACAATGAAGTATGATACATATGAAAAAAGATTTATAATAGGTGAACGAATCAGACAACAGCGTATAGAGGCAGACTTCAAGACTCAAAGCGATTTTGCTATCGCGTTGGGGCTGAGTTACGAATCTCGTCAAACGGTTGGTGCTTGGGAACAAGGGAAATATCTCCCTAAATTGGATGTGCTGTTGAAAATGTGCGAAATTTTCGAGTGCGAAATAGGATACCTGTTATGCGAATATGATTGCAAAACAAGAGAAGCGACAGATGTAAGTGCGGCTACAGGTTTATCTGAAAAGGCAATCGGTAGATTAAATTTATTCAGGTCGAGAAAAAGAAACAGAAAAACCAAACAAACTACTTTCTATTCACCAATTAACGCAATAATTGAACATCCAGGTTTTACTGATTTGATTGATGCGATTAAAAAGCACGTTTGGAGTTTTAATCATAATCACTATGGCATTGATGAAACTAACGAAGATGTCCAAGAAGCTCTTTCAAATACATTTAACTGTGAGCCAGAAGAACTCCGAGGTTATATAGAGATGTCCTCACAATCACTTATCGAACACATAATAATGAAAATTGTTAGAGACATTAAAGATGAAGATTAAAAAATAAAAAAGCTCTTGCAAAATTGCAAGAGCAAAGACATGTACATATAAGAAAAGAAGCAGAGCATTATCGAAAATACTCTGCTTCTTCTGTTTTTATTACACAAGCCAAATCGTTACGGCAAAGCCGCCAACATAGAAATAGGGTTTTGTGTAATATTGTGTTGGTGGAGGCGGCGGGAATCGAACCCGCGTCCGAAAGTCACTTGATACGGCTTTCTCCGAGTGCAGCCGGTCTATAAGGATTCCCCTCGCGTGCCGCCGACAGGCAGGCAACACGCTACGGTAGCCACTACGCCGTGACGGGGAGGGTGGCACCTCTCCGTTCACGTTCACCGCTCATCGACGCCTCGCTCCCGGCCGCGGTGCTCCGGGGCAAGACGGGCAGCCTAATTAGGCCGCCAACGCAACTTTATTGTTGTCGTTTATTCTTTCATTTGCAGGTTTTATAGCGGGCCCGCACCGCTACTCGCTTACCGTACCTCACAACCCCCGTCGAAACCTTTACGCCCCCGTGTATGGTGTGGTGGATTATCATTATACGAACTTTTTGGTTGTCTGTCAAGGCAGGGAACGGAGCTTTTTACTGTTATATGGAAATAAGATGCTAAATCTCTTGTTTTTTTGGTGAAAATTTGGTATGATAGGTGAACAATCTACCAATTTTAAGGATGATAACACAAGAAAAGACGGCCTGCCAATGGTACAATAATGTCAAAAGACGGCGTTGGCCGTAGGGGAGGTTATCCTATGGAAGAGATGTATTTAAATGCACGTGACTTTGGCGCAACCGGTTCGACCTTTGAGACCACGGCGCAGGCGGTAGCCGGAGAGGCGTCACTTATCCTTGCCGACGTGGGCGACTTTGAGGCAGGCAACGAGGTGATTCTCGTTGGCTGTCACGTATCGTATCCATCCCCCACGCTCCACCAGCAGCGGGATCTCAGCCCCATTAACCCTCGTCCGTGGAAGCACAGACAGCCGTTGGACGGCCGGGTGGAGCTGCGTGGCTATGACGGCAGTCAGGGCGCATGGGTGGTCTACTTTATCGACATATCTCCCAAGGAGCCGGGTGTGTTCCGCTGGACCAAGGATTACGGACGGCATTGGGAGGAGAACGTGCCGCTCACCGAGGGCTGGATCGAGCTGGGTGACGGTGTCAGTATTAAGATCAACGACTTTGTGGAACGGGAATGGGGTGCCACGGCAGTTATTGTTTGCTCGGCGCAGCTGGTGACTACCATAGAGCGGATCGAAGGCAATCGTATGTTTGTGGCAGATTGCCCCAATCTGACGGCGGAATGCCGGGTGCTGCACGCAGACTCGGCGGCGTTGCAGCGGGCTATTGATGCGGCCATCGAGCGTAAAACCTCTCTTTTTGTGCCCAACGGGCGTTATCGTTTGGCCGACACCCTGAAGATTGTTGACGCTTCCGCCTTTACCTTTCTGGGTGAAAGTGGCTGTGATACTATCCTGGACAACAGCTTTGACCGGGTGGGGGTGGAGAGCTATCATGGCTCCTGCTTCTATCTGGAGGGCGGCACCGAGGTCAATATTAAAAATGTGTTCATGGTGGGTAACCTGGGCTTTGCCGACCGGGATCAGGGCGCCAACCTGTTGTGCCACGGCGGTACCAGCGTGTTTGCGTTCTATTATCATAAGACCAACGCTTCCTGTGTGCGGGACACCCAGCGGGTGCTGTTTGAGAACTGTCACGCCCGTAAGATGAGTGCCGAGTGTTTCTACTCTATGGGTCATACCAGAGAGAGCGAGCTGCCCCACGAGTGGGCGGATCCGCCGGAGAAGTACACCCGTTCCATCACCTATCTGCGCTGTTCGGTGGAGGACTGTGCCCGCAACGCATTCAACAACAACGACAAGGCAGAGGGTACCTCCATCCTATACTGCCGTGTTAAGGACGTGGGCAACGCCATGAACGAGGGAGCCTCCCGGTTTCTTAAGATCCACGGCTGTTACGTGTGCAATACCGGCCCCATCGAGATGGGTAACATCCGCCGTCGTGGCCATCTGGAGCGGATGGGCGCGGCGCAGCACATCATCACCAACAATTACTTTGAAGGGCGCACTTCCAACCCGGTGTGGGCTATGATCGGCATTGGTTCTTATGCGTCGCAGGTGATCGTGGCTAACAATACCTTTATTAATTTCAGCAGTCCGGCTATCCGGGTATCCGGACCGGGCCAGAACTGTGATACCCCTGCTGAGAACGTGATCATCACCGGTAACAGCATCGACCTGACCCCGGTGGATGAGCCGAGCCGCCCCCGATATGGGGTGCAGATTCTCTCCAACTTCGTGACGGTGGCAGACAACCATATCTTTGTGCGTGGCGAAGCGGATGAGAACGTGACCGGCATTGAGATCAGCGACAATGCCGTGCGAGTGTCGGTGCATGACAATACCATCACCGCTTGCGGGGTGGGGATCCGGTCGACCTTGGCCACTGGTGCGGTGGGTCGGGTGGCCTCCGATACGGTGTTTTATCGTAAGGGATATACCCCCATGCTGCTTCGCAAGGTGTCCCACCGCTACCGTGGATGGCATCTGCTGTGGACGGCGACGGGAGAGGAATCGGAGATTTTGGACTTTGACCCGGAAGCGCTGACCTTCACCCTTAAGGAGCCTCGGGCCATGCAGGTGGGGGATGAGTTTATCCTCTACGGCCCCAAAGCATTGCCTTGGTCGGTGCATCATAACGTGATCGACAGCTGTACGGTGCCTATGGATATGGATACCTATGCCGGGCGTCGGGCCCAGCTGGACGGTAATATTATCGGTGAATAAGAGAGATAATAGCAAAAGAGGGGAGAGAGAGCATGGGAAAGCGGGAGCGAGCGCTGGATTGGCTGGTAGGTCTGCTGCCGGTGGTGCTCATGGCGGTCATTGGCTATCGCTGGGGCGTGCCGGCACGGCTGCTGACCGCTATGGCCGGTTATCTGGCGCTGACTGTTCTGCGACATAAAGCGTTACCCACCGGGTTCTTTCCCCATGCACTGCTGACGGCGGTGTTGGTGCTGCTGATTCTGCCGGCGGCAGTCCCCGTGTGGGTGGCCGCGCTGGGCGGCATCCTGATGGCGGCGGCGGAAGGGATCCCTGCCCGGATCGGCCGTGTGACACTGCCTTATTGGCATCCGCTGGCGGTCACCTACGTGCTGCTGCGGCTGGTGTTCCCGACGGCCATGACCGCCGGCTTTGTTCTGCCGGCACAATGGGTGGGGATGGACGGCATTTCCTCCGCTACCCCTTTGCTGGCGTTGCAGGGGGGCGAGACCCTGCACGACACCTGGCAGCTCTTTTTTGGCGTCCGTGCCGGCGCCATGGGAGAGCTGTGTGTGGCGGCTGTTCTGCTGGGTGCCGGTTATCTGCTGCTGCGCCGCCGTTTGCGGCTGATTGCGCCGGCGTGTATGCTGGCAACCGTGTCGCTTTTTTCGTGGATAGGATGGCATTCCCCTCTCTACGGTCTGCTGGCTGGCGCTCCGGTGTTGACGGCGGTGCTGTTGGCGGATAAAGAGGCGATGCCTCCCACCCTTGCCGACCAGATCACCGCCGGCGTCACCGCCGGTGCGGTGACGGTATTGCTACGTGGGATAGGCGGCTGGGCCGATGGAACGGCCGTGGGTCTTTTGATGGCTTATGTGGCGGTGTTTTGCCGACCTATCGTGTGGCGCTGGATCCGCCGGATGCCCGGTATGCTCCACGCCGGCGACTTTTTTGTAAAAAAGAAAAATAATGGTTGACAAACCGACGGGACATAGTATATAATGAGTAGCGTTCCCGCCGGAGGGATGGACACGGCTGTATAGCTCAGTTGGCTAGAGCATGCGGTTCATACCCGCAGTGTCAGTGGTTCGAATCCACTTACAGCCACCACTTCATCCCCGGCTTATGCCGGGGATGAAGCAGCCTGGCCCGATGGTCAAGCGGTTAAGACACCGCCCTTTCACGGCGGTAACACGGGTTCGATTCCCGTTCGGGTCACCATATACGGGCGTATAGCTCAGCTGGTTAGAGCGCCTGCTTCACACGCAGGAGGTCAGCGGTTCGAGTCCGTTTACGCCCACCAAAAACGCCCTTTGTCTACGGACAAAGGGCGTTTTTATTGGCAAATTTTTTCGAAAAATATCTTGACAAATGATGGTAATGGTGCTATACTAACCGATGGTTAGCAGAGGCTAACTTCTGTTTGGAAAGGACACGATGTGTATGAATTTAATGGAAGCGCGGGAAGGTCAGGAGTATCGCATCCGGTCCATCGACACGGATGACGAGGAGCTGGATACGTTTCTGTTCTCTCTGGGGTGTTACAGCGGTGAGCCGATTACCGTGATATCCCATCTGCGAGGGGGATGTGCGGTGTCCATTAAGGACAGTCGCTACCATATTGACAGCCAGTTAGCACAGGCCATCACCCTGGAGTGATTGACCGTCTGACGGGTGGCTGTCTTGATTTTTGTCGAAAGGTTAGCGGCGGCTAACCGTGAGTGTTTTGGAGGATCTCAGCTATGAAGATTGCGTTTGCAGGTAACCCTAACAGCGGCAAGACCACCATGTATAACGCCCTGACCGGGCAAAATGAACGGGTGGGTAACTGGGCCGGTGTCACGGTGGATAAAAAAGAAAGTGTGATTCGCCGCAGTTATCACAAGGGGGAGACCCTGGTGGCGGTGGATCTGCCTGGTGCCTATTCCATGACCCCCTTTACCTCTGAGGAGGGGATAACGAGCGAATATGTACGCAAGGAGCGTCCGGATGTGATCGTGAACATCGTGGATGCTACCAACCTCAGCCGGAGCTTGTTCTTTACCACCCAGCTGATGGAATTGGGCATCCCCGTAGTGGTAGCGCTCAATAAAAGCGACATTAACAAGAAGAAAAAGACCGTCATCGATACGGAGATGCTGTCCCGGGAGCTGGGCTGTCCGGTGGTCATGACGGTGTCCACCGCCACCGGCCACAACGGTCTGGAAGAGCTGGTGGCTGCCGCCGTGGCACAGTGCGGCAAGGGGCAGACGGCCCCTTACCTTTATGACGGTGCGGTGCATAGCAAAAAAGAAGCGCAGGCCGCCGACCGGCATCGTTTTGCCTACGTTAACCGCCTGGTATCCCGGGTGGAAAAGCGCCGGGTGCTGACCCGCACCTTCAACCGGCAGGACAGCCTGGATCGGGTGTTGACCCATCCGGTGGCCGGGCTGGTGATCTTTGCGGCGGTGATGTTTCTGGTGTTCCAGATCTCGCAGGCATGGGTAGGCCCCTTGCTGGCAGACGGATATACCCTATCAGACGGAACGGTCATCCCCGGCTTGGTGACCCTGATTGATATGTTTAAGGACTGGGTAGCCGGCTTGCTGGCCAACGCAAACCCCTTCCTGGCAGCTCTGCTGACCGAAGGTATCATCGGTGGTGTCAGCGCCGTGGTGGGCTTCCTGCCGCTGGTGATGGTGATGTATTTTCTCATTGCTCTGCTGGAGGATTGCGGATACATGGCCCGTGCTACTGTGGTGCTGGATCCGTTGTTTAAGAAGGTAGGTCTCTCCGGCCGGTCGGTCATCCCCTTTGTGGTGGGTACCGGTTGTGCCGTTCCCGGGGTGATGGCTGCCCGGACCATCCGTAACGAAAGAGAACGCAATGCCACCGTGATGCTGACCCCCTTTATGCCTTGCGGCGCCAAGTTGCCGGTGATCGGTCTGTTTGCCGGTGCCTTTTTCCCCGGCGCTTCCTGGGTGGGTACCCTGATGTACTTTATGGGCATTGCCATCATCTTCCTGGGTGCTCTGTTGGTCAAGCGTATCACCGGCCGGATGGGCCGTAAGTCGTACTTTATTATCGAAATGCCGGAATACAAGTTGCCTTCCTTTAAGCGGGCGGCGCTGTCCATGCTCAGCCGGGGCTGGTCGTATATTGTCAAGGCCGGTACCATCATCCTGCTGTGCAATGCCATTGTTTACGTGATGCAGTCCTTCACCTGGCGTCTGACGCTGGTGGAGGAAGGGGAGGCGGCGTCCTCCATTCTGGCTACGGTGGCCGGGCCCATTGCGGTGCTGTTGCTGCCCATCGGCATCCATGCGTGGCAGATGGCGGCGGCGGCCATCACCGGCTTTATTGCCAAGGAGAATGTGGTGGGCACCTTGGCGGTGTGCTATGGTATGACCAACCTCATCGATACCGAATCCTTGTCCATGTCTCAGGGCGCCGGTACGCAGGTAGCCGAGACCTTCAGCATTACAGCGGTGGCGGCGCTGGCGTATCTGGTATTCAATCTGTTTTCACCGCCTTGTTTTGCCGCCATCGGTGCCATGAATGCCGAGGTCACCCATAAGAAGTGGCTGTGGGGCGGTCTGGCTTTGCAGCTGGGCGTCGGCTATGTTGCCGCTTACCTCATCTACACGGTAGGCACCCTGTTGACCGCCCCCGAGACGTTGGCGGTGATGCCGGCCGTGTTCGGTCTGGTGGCGACCCTTGGTATGGCACTGGCGCTGTGGCTGGTCATCCGCCACGCGGACAAAAAGAGGAAGGTGACGTCCCGATGACCGATGTGTTATTGGTTGTATTGGTTCTGTTAATATTGGGCTTGGCCGGCTGGTACGTGATCCGTGCCAAGCGGCAGGGACGCCGGTGCATTGGCTGTCCCGAAAAAGGTTGTGACGGCTGTTGCTGTCACCAAGACAGCCGATCATGAGGTACCCGGTCATTGTCCCCGGTCGGTTTATCTGCCGCCCCAATCGGTTTATTGCGCAGGTGGAGGTGGACGGCCGGGAGGAAACGGTCCATGTCAAGAACACCGGCCGTTGCCGGGAGCTGCTGGTGCCCGGTTGCCGGGTCTATCTGGCGATGGCGGACAATCCGGCACGCCGTACCCGTTACGATCTGGTAACGGTGGAGAAGGAGCGTCCTCATGGCGCCCCCTTGCTCATCAACATGGATTCCCAGGCGGCCAACGACATCGCCGCCGAATGGTTGCCCCGGAGTGGATGGTTTTCACCGGACGCTCTCCTGCGCCGGGAGGTCCGGTGGGGCGATTCCCGGTTTGATTTTTGCATCACGCAAGGGGAAACACGCACCTATCTGGAGGTCAAAGGTGTCACGCTGGAACGGGACGGGGTGGTGATGTTCCCCGATGCCCCCACCCAGCGGGGTACGAAGCATCTGCGAGAGCTTATCCGCTGTCGGCAGGAAGGCCATGGGGCGGCGGTGCTGTTTGTAGTGCAGATGGAACAAGCCGTTTGCCTGCGTCCCAACGACGACACCGACCCGGTCTTTGCGGCTGCCTTGCGGCAAGCGGCGGCGGCCGGGGTGGAGGTGCAGGCGGTCTGTTGCCGGGTCGTTCCCGGTGAGGTGACGGCGCTGGCACCGTTACCGGTGGATTTATCAAAATAATTCTTTACAAATGCACTCGTTAGAGGTATAATAATAGGAGATTGTATTTTTCTAAGGAGGCATATCGACCATGAGCAAGGCAAAGCGTGTTTTCTGCGCGGCGATAGCCGCGGTTATGTTGCTGGTGTGTGCGACCGGCTGTTCTGCGCCCAAGCTGTACCTCGGTGGTACCCCGGACGTAGCGGCGACCATCAACGGCGTGGAGATGAGCACCGGCGAATATCTGGCGTATCTGTATACCACCTTCACCGACCTGTATTACAATCAGGGCCTCTATCAGTACGATAACGCCGAGGCCTACGGCTACGACATCTGGACCCAGACCTACCCCTATGGCGAGGGGGATGCGGCCCAGCAGCTGGAGCTGGCTGACTACATGATTGCCGCTACTAAGGACAACATCATCCGCCAGACGGTTTTGGAGGCCATGCTCAAGGAGAATGGCTTGACGTGGGATGCCAAGGAGCAGGAAGAGGTGGAGAAGGAGCTCAAAGAGCAGCTCACCCCCGACGCTTTTCTTGAGCTGGGTATCAGCAACGAGCATTTTGCCAAGGTGTACAGAGCCACCGGACTTAATGATAGCAGCTTGTTCTACGGCCTGTACCGTGAAGGCGGCAAGCGGGCTATGTCCGAGGCGGATCGCCGTGCCTACTTTGACAAGAACTACCTCTCCTTCAAGATCATCAATGTTCCTATGATGAGCAGTGACAACCAGGAGTATACCGAGGAAGAGCAGAAAAAGGTGCTCAACGACCTGGACAAGTACCTGCAGAATTACAACAAGGACGGCAACTTCGAAGCAGTGGTAGACGCCTATAACAAGGCCAATGCCGCTGACGGTCAGGAGATCACCGCCAGCACCGATAAGGATAACCGCTACAACTACGATGCCACCCAGCTGGGTGATGACGAGCTGGTCAAGGCGATCCGCAGTGTTGAGGTTGGCAAGGCCAAGGTGGTCACCTACAAGTCCGGCGGCACCAACCTGACGGCGGCTCTCATCCTGCGCTTGGATATCAACAAGCCGGCCAATCTGTTTGCCGACGAGACGGACAACATCATCCGGGGCGCCAAGTACGAGGAGTTCAACAAGGAAGTCCAGGAAGCCATGAAGAAGGTGACTGCCGAGTTTGACAGCTCTGCCATCGACAAGTGCGATCCCAAGAACTTCCTGACCGTCGCTGAATAAGCATAAAGACAAGCCTATCCCTTGCGGATAGGCTTGTCTTTTTATCCGTCGGTATAATCCTCTAACAGAACGGAAAGCTGGCTGTCGCTGTGTACCGGCACCCCTTGCCGGAGCTGTTGCTGCAGCTCATCCGGCAGGGTGCTCACAAAGGTGTCGTACACCTGCATAGGATAGGTGTCGTTCCCCTCAAACACCGCCACCCGATCCTCCCAGGCGGCGATGACAAACAAGGGCTTAAACCGGGCTTCCCGTTCCTCGGGGGAGGGGAGTAAAAAGCGAAAGATCACGAATAAGGCGATGCTGGCCACCAGCAGGGAGGCAGCTAACGCCAACAGCACCGGTTTCCACACGGAATCCATGACAATCTCTCCTTTCAGGAGGTAGTATGGATGAAAAAACGGCGGGATATGTGCTTTTTTGGCTCACACGGCATAAAAAGTGAAAATATTTGGGTTACAACCGGATTTTTTGGCAAAATAGATTTGACATTTCGGCGATTTTGCAATACTATTAGTATGTATAATTTTAATGTGGGTATTTAGTTGGTTAGGCTACAAGGAGGACGGTCTCCATGGCAAAAAAGAGCAAACTGACAAAAGAATCCATCGGGCAATGGTTCCGTGAAATCCCGTCCAAAAGCAAGGCGTGGCTGCGCAGTCTGGTGCGCCCCACCGCCCAGCAAAAGGAGAAGCGCAGTCGTTTTGGCCGTCGGCTTCTCCGTCTGTTGGTGACGGTGCTGCTGGTGGGCGTTATCTCTGTTTGCATTGTGGGCAGTGTGCTGGTGGTTTATGTTATGCGCACCTTCGATGCAGAGAGCTATCTGCCGGAGCTGGGCAAGCTGTCTATGGATGCCCGTTCGGTTATTTATGTGCAGAACAAGGAGGGCGCATGGGAGCCGCATCACAATCTCATGGGCGGCAACTCCGTGTGGGTGGATCTGGACGAGATCCCGATCAATCTGCAGAATGCCCTGATTGCTATTGAAGATGAACGGTTCTGGGAGCATGACGGCGTGGACTGGCAGCGTACGGTATCGGCCATGGCCAACCTGTTTCTCAACCGGGTGTTCCATCTGGGCTCCACCGAGTACGGTGGCTCTACCATCACCCAGCAGCTTATCCGTGTGACCACCCAGAATAAAGACCACAGCATCGAGCGTAAGATCAACGAGATCTTAGCCGCCATCGAGCTGGAACGCACCCAAAGCTCCAAGCAGCAGGTGCTGGAAGCGTATCTTAACAACCTCCCCTTGACCGGCGATCTGGTCGGCGTGGGTATCGGTGCCCGTTCTTACTTTGGCAAAGAGGTGCAGGAGCTGTCTCTGGCCGAAAGTGCGGTGCTGGTGGCGATTACCAACAATCCCAGTATCTATGATCCCTATCAGCATCCCGAGAACGTGCGTCAACGACAGCGCGTGGTGTTGGCCAAGATGTACGAGCTGAACATGATCACCCGGGACGAGTACGTGCAGGCGATCAACGAAGAGCTGGTTTTCCGGAGCAGTAACGTGCGCCAGGAGGTGCAGGACTACTATGTTGATCTGGTGGTCGAAGACGTCATCCAGGACCTGATGGATGAGTTTGGCTATACCTACAACTATGCCGAGAACATCGTGTACTACGGCGGTCTGAGCATCTATTCCGCCGAGGATCCCACCTTGCAGGCGGCGGTGGAGGCGATCTACGCCGACGAGAAGAACTATCCCAAAAAACGGGAGAGCGACGAGGAGCAACCGCAAGCCGGCTTCTTTGCGGTGGATTACACCGGCCGGGTGGTAGCCACGGTGGGAGGCCGGGGCGAAAAGACCGCCAACCGTGTGCTCAACCGTTCCACCCAGTCCCGGCGTTCTCCCGGTTCATCCATTAAGCCCCTGACCTCTTACGGACCGGCGGTGGCGCTGGATCTGGTACACTATTCCTCCCCGGTACGGGATGCCCCTCTGGTGCTGCCCAACGGTTCCAAATGGCCGCACAACTACGAGATGAAGTCCACGCCGGACAACGGCGACGTACTGCTGGGCGTGGCTTTGCAGAAATCGCTTAACACCGTGGCGGCTCGTCTGGTGGATACCATCACCCCACGCCGGGTGTACGACGAATACGCCACCTCCATCTTCCATCTGTCCACCTTGGTGGAGAACAAAGCCATCAACGGCAGGATCATGACCGACGTGGATCTGGCCCCCTTGGCGCTGGGCGCCTTTACCGAAGGGGTGACCATGCGGGATATGGCGGCTGCCTACGCCGTGTTCGGCAGCGGTGGTTACTACAACAAGCCCTATTCCTACTACAAGGTACTGCAGGGCGAGGACGAGACCACCTCCACCCTGCTGGTCAGAGGACCGAGCAACCAGCCTTCGGTGCTGGATGCCCAGACCTGTTACGTGATGGTCAAACTGATGCAGCGTGTTACCCTGTACGGTACGGCGGCGGACGTTGGCTCCTCCTGGAAGGGATGGGAGATCTACGGTAAGACCGGTACCTCCGAAAACCAGAAGGATGTGTACTTTGCCGGCGGTACGGCTTACTATGCGGCGACCGGTTGGTTTGGCTACGACAACAACCAGGTGCTTCTCAAGAGCCAGACCAGCTACGCCCGTAAGCTGTGGAACCAGGCTATGAAGGCGCTGCACACCAACAAGCAGATCAAGACCTTTACCATGCCCGAGGGTGTGGTGAAGGAAGAGTATTGCACCGCTACCGGCCTGCTGGCTACCGTGGCTTGCCCCAAGCATGACACCGGGTACTATAAGTCCACCAACATTCCGGGTTATTGTACCGTTCACGAGGGAGCGCCGCTGGGCAGTGACGCAACAGGGCCTACTACCGCCCCGACCGGCACCGGTACGACCACCACTACCGGCACCGGTACGACCACCACCGGTACCGGTACGACCACCACCACAACCGGTACGGGCACTACCACCACAGCCGGCACCACCACCACCACCACCGAGGCGGTCTCTCCATGAGCCGGCTTAAGGGGACGGAGAGCACCGCCAAGCACCGGATGGTGTTGGTGGACGTGGAGGTGCTTCCGGATATCATAGGACGCACTTTGCAGGCCAAGCGCTTGCTGCAGACCGGTGAAGTAACCTCGGTGTCGCAGGCGGTGCGCCAAGCAGGACTGTCCCGGACGGCGTTTTACAAGTACCGGGACGCGGTGCTGCCCTACGATGAGGAAACGGCAGGGCGTACCATCACGGTACAGCTGACCCTGCGTCATATACCGGGAGTCATCTCCCGGGTGCTGGACGGCTTCGCCCGTGCCGGCGCCAACATACTGACCGTCAGCCAGACCACCCCCTCCGGTGGGGTCGCCAACGCTTCGGTCTCCGCCCGCATCGATCAGCTGTTGGTGCCGGTGGACGATTTTCTGCAATCGCTGGAAAAGGTGGACGGCGTCCAGCGCATCTCCGGCGTTACAGATGGATAAAGGCCTTGCGGCTATATAATATAAAGGATGATACTATGGTCAATATTGCAATATTGGGACACGGCGTTGTCGGCTCCGGCGTCGCTGAGGTTCTTCAGAACAACTGTAAAGGGATCGCCGCCAAGGCAGGGGACAGCATTGTGGTGCGCCGCATACTGGATCTTCGTGCCTTCCCCGATCTGCCTTATGCGGATCTGTTCACTACCGATTTTCAGGATATTCTGCAGGATGAGGAGATCCGCATCGTGGTGGAAACCATGGGCGGCTTGCATCCGGCCTATGACTTTGTCAAGGCTTGCCTGTTAGCAGGCAAGAGCGTGGTGACCTCCAACAAGGAGCTGGTAGCCGCCAAGGGCGATGAGCTGCTGACCATTGCCCGGGAACGGAACCTCAACTTTCTGTTTGAAGCCAGTGTGGGCGGCGGTATCCCTATCCTGCGTCCTCTGGATCAGTGCCTGGCCGCTAATGAGGTATTTGAGGTGGCCGGCATCCTCAATGGTACGACCAACTTTATGCTCACCAAGATGATACGGGAGAAGATGTCCTTTGACGGGGCGCTGGCGTTGGCACAGAAGCTGGGCTATGCCGAGCGCAATCCGGCGGCGGATGTGGAGGGCATGGATGCCTGCCGTAAGACCTGTATCCTGGCTTCTCTGGCCTTTGGCAAGCACGTGTATCCCGAAGAAGTGTACACCGAGGGCATTACCGCTATCACCGAGGCGGACGTACAGTACGCGGCGGCCTGCGGCGGCGTCATTAAGCTGTTGGGCCGGGCGATACGTACCGAGGACGGCCACGTGTTCTGCATGGTGGCTCCCATGATCCTGCCGTCCGACAACCTGCTGGCCGGCGTGGATGACGTGTTTAATGGCATCATGGTACGGGGAGACAGCGTAGGCGATGTGGTCTTTGTGGGACGTGGCGCCGGCAAGCTGCCTACGGCCAGCGCCGTGGTGGCGGACGTCATTGATGAGGTCAAGCACCTCAACGCCCGTAAGTATCTGTACTGGGGTCCCAACGAGCCGGGGCATGTGCGTGACCATCGCCTGGCTCCTGTGTCCATGCTGATGCGGTTTAGCTGTGAGGAGGATGCCGGTGCGCTGGTGCAGATCGGCCGCACCTTTGGCGACGTACGGATGATCTCCATCCCGGATGCTCCTGCCAATGAGGTGGCGTTTATCACCCCCTGCATGCCGGAATATCTGCTGATGGATAAGATCGGCGGCTTCAGCGGTATGACGCTGACCCGGGCTATTCGTATGTATGCTGTTAGGTAATATTGTATTTTATTTTTCACCGGAGGGTTTATCATGTTAGTTGTACAGAAGTTCGGAGGTAGTTCCGTCCGGGATGCCGAGCGTGTGATGAATGTGGCGCGGCTGGTGACGGAAACCTACAAAAAAGGCAATGATGTGGTGGTGGTGGTTTCTGCCCAGGGCGATACCACCGATGATCTCATCGCCAAGGCCAAGGAGCTTAACGCCCGCGCCAGCAAGCGCGAGATGGATATGCTGATGGCGGCTGGCGAGCAGATCTCCATTGCGTTGCTGGCCATGGCCATTGATTCTCTTGGTTGCCCGGCGATCTCTCTGCTGGGCTGGCAGGCCGGCTTTGAGACCAATTCCACCTACTCGGCTGCACGCATCAAGCGGGTCAACCCGGAACGGATCCGGGCCGAGCTGGATAAGCGGCGCATCGTTATTGTCGCTGGCTTCCAAGGCCTTAACAAATACGATGACGTGACCACCTTGGGCCGTGGCGGCTCGGATACCAGTGCCGTGGCGATTGCCGCTTCCATGCACGCCGATCTGTGCCAGATCTACACCGATGTGGAGGGCGTGTACACGGCGGATCCCCGTAAGATCCCCGGCGCCCGTAAGCTGGAAGAGATCACCTACGACGAGATGCTGGAGATGGCCACCTCCGGCGCCCAGGTGCTTAACAACCGTTCGGTGGAAATGGCCAAAAAATATAATGTGGAGTTAGAAGTTCTGTCCAGCCTTAAGTGGGTGCCCGGAACGAAAGTCAAGGAGGTTACGCAAGTGGAAAAGATGATGATTAAGGGTGTTGCCAAGGACGATGACGTGGCACGGGTGTCCATTGTGGCCCTGCCGGACAACCCCGGTATTGCTTTCAAGGTGTTCTCTCGTGTGGCGAAGGCGCACATTTGTGTGGATAACATCCTGCAGTCGGTAGGCCGTGACGGCACCAAGGATATCGCCTTCACCGTCCCGGCTAAGGATGCGGAGGACGCGGTGGAATCCCTGCGCGAATACTGTGAGGCAAAGGGCGCTGCGAGCCTGGATTACGACACCAACGTGGCGAAGATCTCGGTCATTGGCGCCGGCATGGAGACCCACGAGGGCGTCGCCGCCGATATGTTTGCCGCCCTGGCGGCCGCCAACATCAACATTCAGATGATCTCCTCCAGTGAGATCCGGGTGTCTGTGCTGGTGGACAAGAAGGACGCTGACAAAGCGGTGGAAGCGGTCCACCGTCAGTTCTTCGGCGAATAAAAAGCGTGCTCGCCCCGGCGTGACGCACGATCAAACACGTCTCCCTCCGTATACCGTGCGTACGCCGTGTATGCGGAGGGTTGCTTTTTGCGATGTGAAAAATTTAACAGCGATTTTTTTAAGGTTTACACTTCCCTTTTATGTCCCAGTATGGTATACTATTCGGGAGATAATATGTAAGCGTTTACATTATTAGAAATTTCAGGAAAAGAGGCATCGTATGAAACGGGGAACCTTTAAACATGGTATCCATCCCCATGAGGATGGAAAAGCGTTTTCCAAGGACGCAGCCATTCAGTGCATCTACCCACAAGGAGAGGCGGTATATCCCATGGCCCAGCACATCGGTGCACCGGCACAGCCGGTGGTAGCCGTGGGGGACACCGTTCTGGTAGGGCAGATGATCGCTCAGCCTGGCGGCTTTGTGTCCACCGCTATTTGTTCCGGTGTGTCCGGTACGGTCAAGGCGATTGAACAGCGCAACACCGTATCCGGCCGCCCGATGTTGTCGGTGGTGATAGACAACGACGGCCAATATACCCCCCTGCCCACCCTGGGACAGCCCCGGGAGGCGGAGGGCCTAACGAATCAGGAGATCCTGGATATCATCCGGGACGCCGGTGTTGTGGGACAGGGCGGCGCTGGTTTCCCCACCCACGTTAAGCTGACCATGAAGCCGGGTGTAGCGCCGGACACCATCATTGTCAACGGTGCGGAGTGTGAGCCCTATCTGACCTCCGACTACCGCCTGATGCTGGAACAGCCTCAGATGATTATTGACGGTCTCAAGGTGGTGCTGCAGCTGTTCCCCGAAGCGCAGGGTGTCATCGGTATCGAGGACAACAAGCCGGAAGCCATCCGCCTCATTGGCGATATGGTCAAGGACGAGCCGCGCATCCGGATACAGCGCCTCAAGACCAAGTATCCTCAGGGTGGCGAGCGTATGCTCATTAAGGCCATTACCGGACGGGAGATCTACTCCGGCTGTTTGCCCATTGATGCCGGTTGCGTGGTCATGAACGTGTCCACCATCTGTGCCATTTATGCGGCGGTGTGTCAGCAGACGCCGTTGATTGCCACGGTGATGACCATTACCGGAGATGCGGTGGCTAAGGTGGCTAACCTGCGGGTGCCCATTGGTGTCAGCTTCCGTGAAGTGCTGGATATGACCGGCGGTCTCAAGTGCGAGGCGGAGAAGATCATCTCCGGTGGCCCCTTGATGGGTGTGGCCATGACCGATCTGGACGTGCCGGTCATCAAGACCTCGGCTTCCATCCTGGCTATGGTACGGGATGAGGTGGCTATGTGGGAACCCACCGCCTGTATCCGTTGCGGCCGCTGTGTGGTGGCCTGCCCGGAGAAGCTGGTGCCTCCTATGATGGCCCATGCCGCCGATGGCGGCGACCTCAAGGAGTACGAACGTCTCAACGGCATGGAATGCATGGAGTGCGGTTGCTGCACCTATGTATGCCCTGCCAAGCGGCGTCTGACCCAGAGCTTTAAGTTTGCGCGCGCTTCGGTTATGGCCGAGCGACGTAAGAATGCGGCCAAAAAGGAGGGCTGATGGACATGATGAACGCATCGACTTCACCTCATATTCGCAGTAGCCTGTCTACCGCTACCGTCATGCGAGACGTGGCCATAGCGCTGATGCCGGCTCTGCTGTTCGGCGTATTCGTGTTTGGCTTGCGAGCGCTGGTGGTCATTCTGCTGTGTGCCGTGACCTGCGTATTGACCGAGTGGCTGTATCAGCGGCTGATGAAGCTGCCGGTAACCGTAGCGGACGGCAGTGCCTTGGTGACCGGTCTGATTCTGGCGATGAACCTGCCGGCCAGCGTGCCGGTGTACCTGCCCATCCTCGGCAGTGTGTTTGCCATTATTGTTGTTAAGCAGGTGTTTGGCGGTATCGGCCAAAACGTGATGAATCCGGCTCTCGGTGCCCGGTGTTTCCTGTTGCTGTCCTACGGCAAGGCTATGGGTACCTTCCAGCCGGTGGGTAATGTGTTTGGCGCCGGTGCTTTTGACGCTTTCATTGACCGTATGACCACCTGGAACGTTTTGCCTGCCGATGGCGCCAGCGCGGCGACCCCGTTGACCGGGATGCTGGGCGAGGACAAGACCTCGGTGGATCTTTTGCAGGCATTTTTGGGTAACCACTCCGGTTGTATCGGTGAGGTTTCTGCGGTGGCCATTCTGCTGGGCTTTGTGTACATGATGTGGCGCAGCGTCATCAGCTGGCGCATCCCCACCCTCTATGTGGGCAGCACGGTGGTGTTTGTATTCCTGGTTAACCTTCTGCTTGGCAACGGCGTGACCGGTTGGCACGAGTTGGCCAGCCACGTACTTACCGGCGGTCTGTTGGCCGGTGCGGTGTTTATGGCCACCGACTACGTGACCAGCCCCATTACCCCGGTCGGTCAGGTGGTATACGCCCTGCTCATCGGTCTGCTGACGGCATTGTTCCGTGTGTTTGGCGCGGCTGAAGGAGTTTCCTTTGCCATTATTATCGCCAACTGTGTGGTGCCCCTCATCGAAAAGGTGACCATGCCCCACGCCTTTGGCACACCCCGCAAGAAAGGGGGTAAGGCCAAATGAGTAAGATCCTCAAAAATACGGCTATCCTGTTAGTGATCACCCTGGTGGCCACGTTGGCGCTGTCTTACGTGTACTCCTTGACCAAAGGCCCCATCGATGAGGCCAACGCCCAGAAGACCCGGGAAGCCTACCAGCAGGTATATGCCGATGCGGCCTCCTTCCAGAAGCTGCCGGACGAGAACACCTTGTTGGCGGATTATAACGCCACCCTGACCACCGGTGTTACCGTGACAGAGGTGCAGGTGGCGGTGGATGCCTCTGGCAACAAGCTGGGCTATGTATTCTCGGTAGTGGGTAAGGGCTACAAGCCGGATCTCACCCTGGCACTGGGTGTGGATGTCACCGGCACGGTGGTCGGCTACAACGTCATCTCCCATCAGGAGACGGCCGGTTACGGTGCCCGGTGCAACGACCCGGATATTAAGGCGCAGTTTATCGGCATTACCGATGCGGCCGAGGTGGATGGCATTACCGGTGCCACCCGTACCAGCCGTGCCCTGCGCAACGAGACCCAGGCGGCCATTGATCTGGTCAAGAGGATGGAGGGTGATGGCGTATGATGAAGAAGCTGACCGAACGTCTTTTCAACGGCATCATCAAAGAGAATCCCACCTTTGTACTGATGCTGGGTATGTGTGCTACCTTGGCGGTGACCACCGAGGCTATCAACGGCCTTGGCATGGGTCTGTCCACCATGGTGGTGCTGGTGCTGTCCAACCTGATGATCTCTCTGCTTCGTAAGATCATCCCCGATGGAGTGCGTATGCCGGCGTATATCGTCATCATCGCCTCCTTCGTGACCATCGTGCAGCTGGTTATTGAGGCGTATGTCCCCAGTCTGTACGAGGCACTGGGCATCTTTATCCCTTTGATCGTGGTTAACTGTATCATTCTGGGCCGTGCGGAAGCCTATGCCTCCAAAAACGGCGCCTTGCTGTCTATGTTTGACGGCATCGGCATGGGCTTGGGCTTTACCGGTGCTCTGACCATTCTGGGCCTGGTGCGCGAATTCTTTGGTGCCGGCACCGCTTTTGGCGTGCAGGTGCTGCCGGAATCGGTACCGGTCATCCCCATTCTGGTGCAGGCTCCCGGCGCCTTCTTTGTGCTGGCGCTGCTGACGGCTCTGCAGAACAAGCTCAAGGCTCCCAGCGCTACCAACGTCAATGGCGGCAGTGAGCTGGCCTGCGGCGGCCATTGCGCCGGCTGTCATGGCTGTGACGGGGTAACCAACCACCTGAAGGTGGCGGAACAGACCGCCGAAAAAGCCCGCCTGCTGGCGGAGGAAAAGAAACGCCGGGCGGAGGAAGCCAAAAAGGCCGCCGCCGAAAAAGCGGCCAAGACTGCGGAAGGAGGGGATGAAGCATGAGCGACTATTTGTTGGTATTGTTAGGCTCCTTGCTGACCACCTCTCTGATCGAGAACGTGGTACTCTCCCAGTTCCTTGGTCTGTGTCCCTTCCTGGGCGTTTCCAAGAACGTTAAAACGGCCGCCGGCATGGGCGGTGCGGTGGTGTTTGTCATCACCGTAGCCTCTGCCCTGACCAGTGTGCTGTATTCGGCGGTCCTCATACCGCTGGATCTGACCTACCTGCGCACCATCGTGTTTATTCTGGTTATTGCGGCGCTGGTTCAGCTGGTGGAGATGGCGCTCAAGAAGCTCAGCCCCTCCCTTTACAACGCCTTAGGCGTGTATCTGCCCCTGATCACCACCAACTGTGCGGTGCTGGGCGTGGCTTTGACCAATGTGGACAACGGCTATGACTTTGTCAACAGCGTGGTGGCCGGCTTTGGTACGGCGCTGGGCTTTGCTATCGCCATCATCATCATGGCCGGTCTGCGGGAGAAGATGGTTCACAACAACGTGCCGAAAGCATTGCAGGGCATGCCCATCGTTCTGGTCACTACGGGACTGATGGCGATTGCCTTCTCCGGCTTCTCGGCCCTGGCTGGTTAAGGAGGTGACGGTGAGCATGTTGATCCCCATTTTAATTGCCGCCGCCATCGTCGGTGGTGTGAGTTTGCTGATTGGACTGATGCTGGGCTTTGCCGGACGTATCTTTTACGTGAAGGTGGACGAGCGCATCGAAGCGGTGCGTGCCGCCCTGCCGGGCAGTAACTGCGGCGGCTGCGGCTTTGCCGGCTGTGACGCCTGCGCGGCGGCCATTGTGGCAGGAGAAGCGCCGGTCAATGCGTGCCCCGGCGGCAACGTGGAAGAGATCGCTCGCATCATGGGCGTGGAAGCCACGGCCGGTGTCCGTCAGGTGGCCTACGTCCACTGCGCCGGCACCTGCGATAAAGCCGGACAGAAGCACAACTACTACGGTGCTCCCGACTGTCGTCAGGCGGCCATGGCCCCCGGCTTGTCCGGCAAGGCCTGTACCTATGGATGCTTTGGTCTGGGCAGCTGTGTGAAGGCTTGCCCGGCGGACGCTATCTCTCTGGTGGACGGCGTTGCGGTGGTAGACGAAGAGAAGTGCATCAGCTGTGAGCAATGCGTGCGTATCTGCCCACAGCACATCATCGGCATGCGCCCGGCGGATGCCAAGGTGGAGGTGTGCTGTTCCTCCCGTGCCCCCGGCAAGGAGGTCAAGGCGGTGTGTTCTGCCGGATGTATCGGTTGTGGTATCTGTCAAAAGCAGTGCCCGGCAGACGCGATCCATGTGGTAGATAATCTGGCACAGGTGGATCACGACAAGTGCACCGGCTGCGGTGCCTGCGCGGCCAAGTGCCCCGTTAAGATCATTCATCTGCTGTAATGTTGTGGGGATGCCCCGGTGCTTGGCACCGGGGCACCCGTTTCCTGTTTTTTCCTGCATGACGTCGGTGTGTTTGTGCCATTATAAGATAGGGTAGATGACAAAACGCTCTGCCTTAACTGACGAATGGAGGAAAGAACATGAAACGATGGTGTATTGTCGGTCTCTGCCTCGCCATGCTGTTGTGCCTGACGGCTTGCGGTGGGGATGAGGGTACCGGCAGCGGTACGGGTACCGGCGACGGTTATCGCTTAGGGTTGGCTACGGTCAGCAAGATGAACGTGGCTGGCGGCGATCTCTCCTCGGTCAAGGCGACGGTAGCGGCCGTGACCTTGGACAAGGAAGGGGTCATCCGGCAATGCCGGATCGAGGAGACCGCCTTTGACGTGACCCTCAAAAACGGCGCTTTGCAAAGCATGATGGATACCATGATGATGGGCAAATGGGAACGAGGCGACGACTATACCCTCACCGATGAAGAACGGGGTGACAGCAACAACCGCCGTTCCTGGCGAGAGCAGGTGGACGCTTTTTGTCGCTATGTGGTGGGCAAGACCCCGGATGAGGTCAGCTCCATTGCGGCCACCGATGGGCGCAGCAGTGAGATTCCCGGCTGTGACCTTGTCATCACCGATTTTATTCAAGCGGTGCACAAGGCCGGTAAATCGGTCAAAAATGCCGGTATGATGGCGTCTGATACCTTGCATTTGGCGGTGAGCGCTGACCGGAGTAAGGATTCCGCCGACGAAGCGCCGCAGTTTGACATCGAAATGGCGGCAGTCACGGTGGGCAAGGACGGCAAGATTACCGCCTGTGTCAGCGACACCCTGCAGGCTAAACTGACGGTGAAGGAAGGGGTCTTTTCCATGGCCTCCGGCGACCTTACCACCAAGCGGATGATGGGAGACTCCTACGGCATGAAGGACGCCTCCTCTCTTAAGAAGGAATGGTATCAGCAGGCAGATGCCTTTGACGCCTACGTGGTGGGCAAGACGCCGGACACCTTGCAGGGGGTATCGGTGGACAAGGATGGCCGGGTGGACGGTATATCCGGCTGCACGATCGTGGTCAGCGGCATGCTTAAGAACGTCATTAAGGCGGCGAAGATGACCGGCACCGGCGCTTCCGACGGTACTGCCGACGGCAGCACCACCGGCACTAACGCCGGCGACACGCTGAAGGATGACGTGAGTGACATGGTGAGTGACATGACCGAGGATACCACCAAAAAGTAATCAAAAAAGGAGTGACCGACCGTGCTCAAACGGGCGCTGTGCGTGCTTTGCTCCCTGCTGCTGGCAGGGGGTATGGCTGGGTGCGCCTCTACACCGGAAGTGCGGACGGTCACCTATATGGATGCCTTTGATACGGTGACCACCGTGTCGGTGTACGGGGTGGATGAATCGGCTTTTGCCAGTCAGCAGGAGCAGCTGCACGATTGGCTGATGGAATACCATCGGCTGTACGATATCTACCACACCTACGAGGGCGTGAACAATCTCAAGACGGTCAACGACACGGCCGGCGGTCAGCCGGTGGTGACGGATGCCCGGATCATCGATCTGCTGACGTACGGTAAACACGCATACGAGCGCACCGGCGGCCGGGTCAATATCATGGCCGGCAGTGTGTTAGCCTTGTGGCACGAGTGCCGCACACAGGCGCTGGAAGGAGGCGCGGCAACCCTGCCGGATACCGCCGCCTTACAGCGAGCCGCCGGACACACGGCCATGACGTCTCTTTCGCTGGACGCCAAAGCCGGGACGGTGTGCATTACCGACCCGGATGCCCGGCTGGATGTAGGAGCCATCGCTAAGGGCTATGTGGCCGAACAAGCGGCCCGCTATGTGCAGGAGACCTTTGGCTGGAAACACGTACTGCTTAATGTGGGCGGCAACATCCGTACGGTGGGCGGCAAGACCGCGGATATCCCCTTTACGGTAGGCATCCAGAACCCGGATCTCACCGCGGCGCAGGCCTACGTGGCTACCGTTAAGGTGACGGATAGGGCGGTAGTCACCAGCGGTGATTATCAGCGCTATTACACGGTGGGTGACCGTCGCTACGCCCATATCATCGACATGGACACCTTGTACCCGGCAACGTATATGCAGGCGGTGACGGTGGTCTGCGGCGACAGCGCCCAGGCGGATGAACTGTCCACGGCCTTGTTTGTGATGCCGGCGGAGCAAGCCATTGCCTATATTAATGCGGTTCCCGACGCCGAAGCGGTGTGTATACTGGCGGACGGCAGCCTGCGCTATTCCGCCGGCTTTGAGGAGTATCTATGAATCAACAGAATCATCGGCGCTATCGGTCGCCATCCCGTCTGTTGGCTATACTGCTGATGGTGGTGGCTTCGGTGGCGGTCATCCTGCTGTCCGGCGTATGGTACAACACCGCACGCCAGCCCCAGCTGACCGTCCACGGCACCTCCACTCCGGTGGAGGGGACACGTCCCATCCCGTTTACGCAGGAGGACGCCGAAGCCTATGGGTTGGAGGCGGCTTCCCGTACCTTGGATGCCTCCGGGACCCCCACCGGTTATCTGCTTATCACCGCCGCTACCGGCTACCGTTCCCGTATACGGGTGCAGACGGTGTTTGCCGAAGATCGCCGGACGGTGGTGTCCCTGCGGGTGCTGTACCAGCAGGAGACCGAGTATCTGGGGACACGCATCACCGGAGAGGAATTTCAGGCGCAGTTCGCCGGACGGCTGGCGCCCCTACGTCTGTGGACGGTACCGGGGGAAGGCTCGCCGGTGGACGGTCTGTCCGGTTCCACCGTGTCCTCCCAGGCGGTGGTGAAGGCGGTCAACGGCGGTTACCGATTTTTGCAGCAACACGACGGTCTTTGATCGCCGTGTACATAGGAGTAAGACCATGAAGGAACAGGATCATCTGCGTTGGCGGCGGGGGGATACCCTGCTGGTGGTGTGTGTGCTATTAACGGCCCTGCTGTTGCTGCTGGGCCTTTTTTGGCTGCCTGCTCGTGGGGCACAGGTAACGGTGACGGTGGACGGCCGGACGGTGGCTACCTTTGCCCTGTCAACGGACACCACCTACACCATCCCCGGGATTGGTGGCTATAACATCCTGGAGATTCGTGACGGAGAAGCCCGGGTGACCGATGCCGATTGCCCGGATGCTGTCTGTGTGCGGCATCGTGCTGTTTCCCGGGTGGGGCAGAGCATCCTCTGTTTGCCCCATAAGGTGGCCGTTACCGTGGTGGGCGGCGAGCCGGCCGTGGATGCGGAGGTGTAAGGGATGAAACGAAAAACCGCCCTCTACGGACTGATGATTGCGTTAGCCTTTATCCTGAGCTATCTGGAGTTTTTATTTCCCCTTTCGGTGGGAATTCCCGGTATCAAGCTGGGACTGGCCAATCTGGTGGTGCTCCTCTGTCTTTACCGTCTGCGCACCCGGGATGCGCTGATGATCTCCTTGGTACGCATCCTGCTCAGCGGTCTGACCTTTGGCAGTATAACCATGATGCTGTATAGCTTGTGCGGCGGTTTGGTCAGCTTTATCGCTATGGCTGTTTGCCGTTATAGCGGCCGTTTCAGCGTGGTAGGGGTGAGCATAGCCGGTGGCGTGTGTCACAACATTGGCCAGATTGCGGCGGCGGCGGTATTGCTGTCCACGGGAGAGATCGTGTGGTATCTGCCTGCTCTGCTGATTGCCGGATTAATGACCGGCGCTCTGTTGGGGGTGGCGGCCCGGCTGGCCTTGCCTGCTCTACAGCGGATGCATTGACGGTTTTTTCACAAACTGCCCCAATGAGGGCTTGAAAAGCCGGACAACCTGTGTTACAATATAAGACAATAATGTTATCATCCGAGAGGAGTCAATGCCCCATGTTGGATATGAAGTTTATCCGTGAGAATCCCGAAGCGGTTAAGGAGAACATCCGCAAGAAGTTTAAGGACGCCAAGCTGCCGTTGGTGGATGAGGTGATCGCCCTGGATGCGCGCAAGCGTGAGGTCAACACCCGTGCCAACGAGCTGCGTGCTACCCGTAACAAGGTCAGTAAGGAGATCGGCGCTCTGATGGGTCAGGGCAAGCGCGAAGAGGCGGAAGAAAAGAAGAAGCTGGTCGCGCAGCAGGCGCAGGAGCTGGCGGCGCTGGAGGCGGAGGAGACCGACCTGGCCGCCCGTGTCACCGAGATCATGATGAAGATCCCGAACATCATCGACCCCTCTGTGCCCATCGGTAAGAACGACGAGGACAATGTGGAGGTACAGCAGTACGGCGAAAAGACGGTGCCCACCTTCGAGATTCCTTATCATACCGATATCATGGCCAAGTTTGCCGGCATTGATAAGGCGGCCGCCGGCCGCGTGGCAGGTGAAGGCTTCTATTACCTGATGGGGGATATTGCCCGTCTGCACTCGGCGGTGCTGTCCTATGCGCGCGACTTTATGATCGACAAAGGCTTTACATACTGCATCCCCCCCTTCATGATCCGTTCCAATGTGGTCACCGGCGTTATGAGCTTTGAAGAGATGGACGCCATGATGTACAAGATCGAAGGGGAAGACCTTTATCTGATCGGTACCAGTGAACATTCCATGATCGGTAAGTTTATTGATACCATCACCGACGAGACGCAGTTACCTCTGACCTTGACCAGCTATTCTCCCTGTTTCCGCAAGGAGAAGGGGGCGCACGGTATCGAGGAGCGAGGCATTTACCGCATCCACCAGTTCGAGAAGCAGGAGATGATCGTCATCTGCAAACCCGAGGAGAGCATGGACTGGTTCAACAAGATGTGGAGCTACTCGGTGGAGCTGTTCCGTTCACTGGATATTCCGGTACGTACGCTGGAGTGCTGTTCCGGCGATCTGGCGGATCTCAAGGTCAAGTCTTACGACGTAGAAGCGTGGTCGCCCAAGCAGCAGAAGTATTTTGAGGTATGCTCCTGCTCCAACCTGGGTGATGCGCAGGCACGTCGTTTGGGCATCCGTGTCAAGGGCGAGGATGGGCAGAAGTATCTGGCGCACACCCTCAACAACACGGTGGTAGCGCCCCCCCGTATGCTCATCGCCTTGCTGGAAAACAACCTGCAGTTTGACGGAGAAAAGTATAGCATCCGCATCCCCGAAGCTCTTCGTCCCTACATGGGCGGTAAAGAGGTCATCGAGCAGAAGTGATTCCCCGACCCGGCGCAATGCGCCGGGTCGTTTAATAAGGAAGTAGGAGGCCCGGCCTTGAAAAACGTTAAACGTCAATACAGCATTGCCTGCCTGTTGCTGACGGCGGTATGCCTTCTGGATTTCTTTACCGAATCGCTGGAGGTGTTTCTCAACAACACCGTCACCTTGTCTGAGCTGGCGGCCGCCGGCGTGTTCTGGCAGGATGGAGCCCCCTTTCTGTCCCAGTTGCTTTACCACCTGACGGTGCCATTGGGCCACGCTCTTTTAGCGTACACCGCCTACCGGGGTTATCGGGAGAAGTCGCTGGAGCCTTGGTGGGAGATCGCCTGCGGCGTGTGCGTGTTTCACTGGAGCTGGCTGTTGCTGACCCATTGCAGGGCGGTTTCCAACGGGGTCACCGCCATGTGGTACGTGGACGTGGTCTACGCCGGTGTGATGGTTGTCTTTTGGCTGTTATACGGTCTTTCCGGACACCACTATCGACCGCTGGTACGCCATCGCCGTCAACTGGAGTACACAGGCATTGCCTTCAAAGCAGGCCTTTTGTGTGCCTCGCTGGTGGTCATGGCGGTGCTGGGGGATATTTCTCTGGCGATGTGGGGCGACTGGATCCTGCACGTAATCAGCACCGCTGGCTTGTGCGCCGGTCTACTGCTGTTGGGTGCCGAAGACGAATAAATAATGAAAGGACACCTTCCGTTTGGAAGGTGTCTTTCTCTATACTTTTGTAGGTCGAGGCGCATCCCAGGAGACAACCTTGCAGCATTGAAAGCGCTTTCACACCACCATGAACGTCACCGGCCACCGGTGTACATCGCGCTGGAAAACAACCGCCTGCTGAAGAGGACCATCCACCAGCGCTCGCCCCACACCCGGGTGACTATTCCGGGTCGGGAAGAAATAATCAAGCGGTAAGCATGAATTTCCCCCTTTTGGCGCAAGATAAGCCAAAAGGGGGTCGTTTTCATGCCACTCATCGAGATGCGGCATATTTGCAAGTATTACCAAACCGGGGATACGGTGGTCAAGGCGTTGGATGATGTGTGTCTGACGGTGGAGGAAGGGGAGATGGTGGCTGTTCTGGGTCGTTCCGGGTCCGGCAAGTCCACCATGATGAACATCGTGGGATGCTTGGATACTCCTACCTCCGGTGAGTATTGGCTGGCAGGACAACGGGTGTCGGACATGAGCGAGCGTGCGTTAGCGGATGCCCGTAGCCGGACGGTAGGCTTTGTGTTTCAAGGCTTTCATCTGTTACCGCAGTTGACGGCGCTGGAAAACGTGGAACTGCCGCTGACCTATCGGGGGATTCCAGAGCGTCGGCGGCGGCAGATGGCGCAGGATAGTCTGGAGCAGGTGGGGTTGGCTGACCGGATGTCCCATCTGCCCCGGGAGCTGTCCGGTGGCCAGCAGCAGCGAGTGGCGGTGGCACGGGCTATGGCAGGCGCTCCGTCGCTGTTGCTGGCGGATGAACCCACCGGCAATCTGGACAGCGTCGCCGGTCGGGAGGTGATGGCCCTGCTGCACCGCTTGCACGAGCAAGGACGCACGGTGCTCATCATCACCCACGACCCGGCCATCGGGGACAGCTGCCCCCGTCGGGTGTATATGGAGGACGGAAAGTTAAAAAACAAGCAATAAAGTCTTTCTTTTTGCCTTACTTTGTGCTATGATAGAGCCAAAGGACGGTGACGTATATGACTTTTGCATACAAACGGGAAGAAGGGCAGAACCCCTTTTGTGGTTTTACCAGCTTTCAGCATTTTCGGGGAGAAAAATTGTACTCCGATATTGTGGTACGGCCGGAAAATCGCATGACCGAAACCGAAAACGTGGAGTGCTATCCCATCCCCGATGATGTGCCGCAGAACGGCCGGGAGGAGGGGTATTATCCCGATTCCACCATCGCCTACATCCGGATATTGTGGAAGGAATTCGAACCGGAGCAGGGGGTGTACAACTATGACTTTATCCGGCAGATCCTGGAGGATGCCCGGGCGCACGATCAGGTGGTGTGCTTCCGCTTGATGGCGCACAGCACCCGTGCTCAGGACGACGTGCCGGAATGGCTTAAGAGCCTGATTCCCTGCCCGGAACGGCCGCCCATGATGCGTGTCAAGGATTCTCCCACCGATCCGCTGTTCCTCAAGCTGTTTGGTCGGGCGGTGCAGGAGCTGGGCGATGCGTTTGACAGCGACCCCACCTTCTACTACTTGGATATATCCCTGCCCGGTGCTTGGGGCGAGGGGCACAAGCTGGAGCTGTTCCCCGACGAGGATATCCAGGGGCTAATGGACATCTATGTAGAGCACTTTCAGCATACCCAGCTCATCGGTCAGCTGGCACGGCCGGAAATGTTGCGCTACGCCAGCCGCCTGCATCCTGCCGGATGGCGTGGTGACGGTCTGGGTGACCCCTTCCACATCAACGATCGGTATCCCCCCCTCATTGCGGAGCTCAGCGACGTATGGAAGGTGGCGCCCGTTTCCTTCGAAGCTTATTGGTGGCTGGGGGAGTGGCAGCGTAAGGGCTGGGATCTCGATCACATTATCGAAAAGACCTTGGAATGGCATATCACTGCCTTTAACGGCAAGTCCATCCCGGTGCCCTTTGAGTGGCAGGAAAAGGTGGATGCCTGGGTGGCCAAGATGGGGTACCACTTCATGCTGGAGTCGGTAGAGCAGACCGGCCGGCAGGTGACCCTGACGGTCAACAACGTGGGGGTGGCGCCTCTGTACCACCGGTTGCCCCTGCGCCTGCGTCTTATGGGAGATGCCGGCACCTACATGGTGGATACGCCGGTGGACGTGACCGCCTGGTTGCCCGGTCAATGGACGGAAACGGTGTCTCTTCCCGATCTTCCGGCAGGGGAATACTCCTTGGCGGTGGGCCTGGGTGCGGACACCGACCCCCTGGTGTACTGGTGCATGGATGCGCCCCGTGATGGCCGCTTCTACACGGTAGGAAAGGTCACGCTGTAATTGAAAACATCTCCGTTGCCCTACAGGACAACGGAGATGTTTTTTGTTATACCCCGGCAAGAATATGCTGGTTGCGCACGAGGGGATCGACTATGTGATCGTTAACCGTGTACGCCAGCCGTTCGAGGGTGGTATCCGGCTGGGATGCCAGCCCTTGTGCCGCCACCTCGGCGGTGATAGCGGCGGTGATGATTTCCATCGCCGCCTGCTTGTCAGCCGCCTCCTCCGGGCGATTGCCGGAAGACAGTAGATGCTCCAGATGCCCGGCCAGCCCGGCCAGGGTGGGTAGCTCCTGCAGGGCATGGAACTGCCACTTGTAGTACGGCAGATAGGTGCGCTCCAACAGGAAAATGGCGTGCAGAGCGCTGCGGACGAATTCCACCATGGCTAACTGAGCAGCGCCGGTATCCCCCCGGTGCAGACACCGGGGATAGTTATACTGCCCGGCTTGTCCCATGAGCAGCAGATGCCCGGCCAGCTTCTTGCGCCGGACGTCCTCCGGGAGATACTGCAGGGTCTCCCGGATGCGTGTTACCTCTCCGTATGGATCGGTGAAGAGGGCACCGTTGGTGGCCTCACGCAGGGCGTATTCCGGCAGCGTAAACCATTGCCCGAGGGTCAGCTGGCCGTCCCGGCTCCCGGTTTTCTGCTCAAAGAAATCCCCGGTGCGTATCACCCCGTGGCGGTTGCCTCCCACCGGGCTGAGTGGACTGCGGGATAGCCCCCCATACTCCCGGGGCAGCTTGGCGTAGGCCCGTTCCAGCCGAAAAGCGGCACGGCGATCCACCACCTCTTCCCCCGGCAACAGCAGACAGAACCCCGGCTCAAAATCATGATCCCGGGAGATATCGTCGTCAAAGCCATCGCATTCCGATCCGCTTCCCATCAGCCCTACGGCCAGATAGGGCAGTAGGTCGGCAAACTGCTCCCGAAGTAGGGGAGCGCCGACTTCTTCATAGAAGCGCCGTGCGATCTCAAGTCCCTTCATAGATCCTCCTGCACCGTTCCTTGAGGGTGCTTTCATACACAAAATAGCCGTAGTAGCCGTATACCGGTGCGCATTTTTCGCATACGAAGGCGTAGCCTCCGTCGGTGCGGTGCTGTCCCTTGTCCAGCAGCTCGGCGGCCGTCTGCAGGTAGCCGGCAATGCGGCTGTCGGCCTCCTCCAGCCCGTACTGCGCTTCTGCGGCGGAGGCCATGTTGAGGTAGGTGATGGCCATCTCCGCTTCGCCGTCGGGCACCTGCTCCATGACCGCCAGCGCCCGGCGGTAAAACACCTCTGCCCGGTCATACTGTGCCGTATCCACCAGCGCCAGAGCCATGTTGTTGTATAATCCTCCCAGCCGATCATCCCCGGTGGGCAGGTCTCGCTCATAGATGGAGAGCGCTTTCTCAAACAGCTCCAGCGCCTCCGTCGCCCGACCAAAGGCCTTGCGGACGGTGGCGGCATTCACATAGGTGGTGGCCGCCCCCACCGTGTCGGTGATGCCCAGCTGCCCCACCAGCGCCAAGGCGCTGTCGGCATACTGCAAGGCGTTGTGTTCTTCTCCCAGCTTGCGGCACAGCCCCATCAGCTCGTTGGTCAGGAGCAGAGCGCTCCGTCCGTCCCCGGTCTGTTCCGCTTCCTCCAGCCAGTAGAGGAGCAGCTTGCGTGCTCCTTCGTAGTCGTTTTTGCCCAACAGCCCGTCCAGCTTGTCCAGCACCCGGGCGGTGGGTACCGATGATGATGCCATGAAAGCACCTCCTTTTGTATACCATTATACACCATTGCGAACCAAGAGACAACCCGGTGGAAAAATTTTTCTTGACAACGCCACTCTAACGTGTTAGACTAAAGACGTACTCTAACGGGTTAGAGAAGGAGGCGACAGACATGGATACCCCTAAGGTGTTTGAGAGTGAGTACCGGTTTTGCCTTATTTTATGGGAGCAGGAGCCGGTGCGTAGCCGCGAGTTGGTGGCCCTGTGCGAGGAACGGCTGGGATGGAAGCCCACCACCACCTACACGGTCATCAAGCGGCTGTCCGAGCGCGGTGTCCTGCGTAACGAAGGCTCGGTGGTCACCTCTCTGGTGAGCAAGGAGGAGGTACAGGCCGCCGAGATCGATCAGCTGGTGGAGAAGACCTTTGAAGGGTCGCTGCCGGCTTTTGTAGCGGCTTTCACCAAGCATCAGCGGCTATCTGCCGGGGAGCTGGATGAGGTACAGGCTATGATCGATCGGTATCGGAAGGGGGGCACCGGATGAGTGAGTTTTTCTTAGAGGTGGTTAACCGCAGCTTAGCGGCCGGATGGATCGTGCCGGTGATCTTGCTGCTGCGGCTGTTGCTGCGCAAGGTGCCCCGGTGGATCACGGTCATGCTGTGGGCGGTGGTGGCGGTGCGCCTTATTTGCCCCTTTACTCTGGAGAGCGCCATGAGCCTGCTGCCCAGCGCCGAGGTGATCCCCCCGGCGACATTGACCGAGACCACTCCGCAGATCCACACCGGCATCCCCTTTGTTAATCAAGCCGTCAACCCCCTACTGGAAAGCACGCTGGCGCCGGCACCCGGGGACAGCGTTACCCCCTTGCAGATCGGGGCCCTCGTGGCCGCCGTTCTTTGGCTGGTAGGGGTGGCCGTACTGTTACTCTATACCGTCGTCAGCTTTTGGCGGTTGCGCCGTCGGGTGGCAACAGCGGTGCGCCTGCAGGACAATATCTATCAGAGCGAACAGGTGGTATCCCCCTTTGTGCTGGGGATCGTGCGTCCTCGGGTGTACCTGCCCTTTGCCTTGACACCGAAGGAGCAGGCCTACGTCATCGCCCACGAGACAGCCCATATCCGCCGCCGGGATCATTGGTGGAAGCCGCTGGGCTTCCTGCTGCTCACCATCAACTGGTTCAATCCTCTCTTGTGGGTGGGCTACGTGTTCCTCTGCCGGGATATTGAGCTTGCCTGCGACGAGAAGGTGGTGCGTGGACTGGACCGGGAGCAGAAAGCGGATTACTCCCAGGCACTGCTTGCCTGCAGTGTACACCGGCGTTCTCTTGCCGCCTGTCCGCTGGCCTTTGGCGAGGTGGGGGTCAAGGCACGGGTGCGCTCGGTGCTGTCTTACAAAAAACCGGCTTTCTGGGTCATCGTGGTAGCCCTGTTAGTCAGTGCAGCGGTGGCGGTGTGCTTCCTGACCGATCCGCTGTCGGCGCCGGAGGAGCCCACTCCCATGACGGAGGAGCCGGTAGCGGTGACTTCGGAAGCGAAGCTGAGGGATACCTATCCGCACTTCTTTGATCTGGACGCCAGCGGAGGGCTTACGGTGTTCGTGTGGGAGATAGCTGAGGGGCAATACCGCTGCTACCTTATGGATACGCTCACGGTGGCCATCAGTGACATGAACTATGCCTTTACCAATGGCTGTACCATAGGGGAGATGCGAGCCATCCTGGATACCTACTCCCTCTCCCGGGAGCAGATCTCTGTCCAGCCGGTGCGCAATCCTCTTTCCAGCTACTACTATGAAGTGGATGATGCCTATATCCGGCAGGTGATCGAGAGGTTTTGGGGGACAGAGTCATCCCGTGTGGTGAGCAGTGAAGCCGACTATGACGTGGACGGCGACGGCAAGGCGGAGCATCTGGTGGTGACCCCCGGCCCTACCGCGGGGCTGTTTTCCTTGTGTGTGAACGCCTACCGGGACGGTATCCTGGTCTATAGCAACACCTTCCTGCTGGGACCCGGCGCCCACCACGGCTTCATCAAGGAGTCGGACGGCCGGGTATGGCTCTGGACGTCCTTGATGGAAGACGATGCTCCCAGCCGCCACCGTATCGGGGTGGAAAAGGGGCAGCTGTATCTGGAGAATACCTTTAGTGAAAGAGCCGCTTACTGGGGCACGCAGGGGGTGGATGCCTCCGACTGGGGTCTGATGATGCAGGTGCGTCCTCTGTCCAACACACAGCTGGAGATCGTGTTTACCCACGATGCCACCTGGGTACAGTTGGATGGGGAGTTGTCCACCGGATATGCTTATGATATCCTGAAGATTACCGATAACGGCGATATGGCTCTCTATTCCAACCAGGACATGGTGGTGTCCGATTCCGGAGAAACCGCCTTGCTTTCAGAGCAGCAGTATGCCTGGGATGATGGACTGCTTAGGATCAAAAAGAACGATGTAACCGTGTTGACGGAAAATGTGGAGACGATCTACGGCCCTTTGGATTCCGGCAGATATTGTCTGCAAAAGGTAGTGTTCCTGACCAAGGCGGACGGCATTCGTTCGGAACAGATCTGGCGCGCAACATTTGAAATATCCTAAAGCAAAACGGCCCTCACCTTAGCCGGTGAGAGCCGTTTGCATTTTACGGTATGTCGAAGGTGTCCCGCTTGATAAGGCAGCGGATCTCTCCCCGGTCGTCCCACAGGGGAGCTGTGGCGCCCTGGGCGGTGGTCTGGATCACGTTGTCCAGCAGCAGCCTGTCTATGCGGCAGGTGTCGCAGAAGTAGAACAAGGGGCTTCCGGTGCTGACCGGCTGGTGGCGGCAGACGTTGCGGACGGTCACGTTGCCGCAGATCGCTTTGCGCCCAAAGTAGAAGAACCCCTCATTGTCGGCTCCGACATCCCATTTAATGTGGCATTCCGGCCCCAAAGGGGTGTTGCTTTTTCGAGCATAGACGTTTTCAATGAGAATGTTATCAAACCAGGTTTTCCCGGGATAGTCGTTGTGGTTGGAGATGACCACCGCGTGGTGGCGGTAATCGCCGTAGATGCCATCGATGCGCACGTTGCGTATGGCATCATCACAGGCAGAAAGCAGACGGACGGCGGAATAGCCGTTGCGGGCGGAGAGGTTGCGAATGAGAATGTTTTCGATGGGGCCGCGGGTGATCTCCGCGTGGGATTCATCGCAGGTGGTCAGAGAGGCCAGGTCGTCGTTGGTGGTACCCGCCAGGTTTTCAATAACGCCATCGTAGGCAGGGCCGTTGATATGCACCCCGTCGGTGGTGCCGAAATGCCAGTTGTAGTCGAAGAAAAGATCGCGTACCACGAATCCGTACACGTCGGCGATCTGCACGCCGTAGCTGACCGGGTTGCGCACCGTCATGCGGGATAGGTGGAGACGGTCAACGTGGGCAAAGCGGATGAGCTTCCCCTTGAATAGGGACGGGCTGTAAGGGGTGTCCTCCCGGTGATCCGATTCATAGTCGGCGTCCAGCCCCATCTCGTCGCAGTTCCCGTCCCAAATGCCGCCGACGATCGCTATGTTCTCGTCCCGTTCACCGCCGGCAAAATGCTCGTTTTCGATCAAGGCACAGCAGGAGAGAGGTGCAGCCAGCAGCCGTACACCGGGGGACAGAGTCAGCCGGGTGTTCGAGTGTATGATGAGAGTCTTGGTGATCCGGTAGGTGCCGGGTCTGTCTATGGTGACGATGCCGCCCTTGTCCAGCGCCTGTTGCAGGGCGCGGGTGTCATCGTGTATGCCATCGGCGTATAGCAAATCGGTAGCCTCCTCGACTATGAAGTGTAACTATAATTGCATTTTAGCAAGGGGTTGATCTTTTGTAAAGCGCCAATTATTGTGTTTGTATAAATAATTTGTTGCTTGTGTGCAGGAAAACGAGAATAAGTATTTGACCTTTTGAAAAATATTTGGGACAATAGCAAGGGCTCTTGATGGATGGACTGCTCCGAATCAAAAAGAACGGCGTAACCGTGTTGACGGAAAATGTTGCGACGATCTACGGCCCTTTGGATCCCGGCAGATATTGTCTGCAAAAGGTAGTGTTCCTGACCAAAGCGGACGGCATCCGTTCGGAACAGATCTGGCGCGCAACATTTGAAATATCCTAAAACAACACATCATCCGTAAGGACTGATACCTTGTTTTTTGCAAGCGAAAGTCTCCGGTGTGGCGGCTTTTCTGTTGCATTTTCTGGACGATGGCGTTATAATATCCAGGGGAGTGATCGGTATGTATGTAGATAAGCAATGCAATCAATGGTGGAAGGGCAATCTTCACCTGCACACCACCGTGTCCGATGGTCAGCGTACACCGGAGGAGGCGTGTCGCCTTTATCGCGAAGCGGGATACGATTTTATTGCCCGTACTGACCATTGGCTCTATGGGGAGGAAACGGTAAGCCCGGAAGGCTTACTGGTGTTGTCCGGCTGCGAATACAATATTGGCGGCAATGTGGTGGAAGGGATCTATCACATTGTATCGGTAGGCACGACCAGAGACCCCGGCCTTACGAAAGGACAGCCGTATACCGCTACCGAGCTGGTGGAGGCCATTCATAAGGCGGACGGCCTGGCGGTGCTGGCCCATCCTGCCTGGAGCTTAAACACTCCGGAACAGATGCTTTCTGTTAAAGGGGTTGATTGCACGGAGATTTTTAATTCAGTTTCCGATCTGCCGCGCAACTGCCGCCCCTACAGCGGTCTGCTGACGGATATGCTGGCGGCACAGGAGGTGTATTTGCCTCTTATCGCCACGGATGATACCCATTTTTATGAGCAAGCGGATCTGTGCCGCAGTTTCATCTGCGTTAAAGCGCCGACCTGTACCCGGGATGACCTGATGGCCGCCTTGCGCGCCGGTGATTTTTATGCCAGTCAGGGACCGCAATTAGACGTTCGGTTGCAGAATGGCGTGCTGACGGTGGATTGCAGCCCGGTGGAAGAGATCGTCTATCACACCGGCTGGGTGTGGAGTCCTCATCGCTCTCAGATGGGGGAGGGGTTGACCCATGGCGAGTACACCGTGTCCGGTGCCGACCGGTTTGTACGTGTGGAGGTACGGGATGCGCAGGGACGATATGCGTGGTCGCCGTATTTTCCAATAAAATAAAAACAATCATCCGTCATCGCCTTGCCGATGACGGATAATTTTTATTTTTTTCGAAAAAAGTATTGACTTTTTCTGCAGAGTTTGGTATGATACAACACGTTCCGAGACAAATGGGGGTATAGCTCAGCTGGGAGAGCGCTTGAATGGCATTCAAGAGGTCAGCGGTTCGATCCCGCTTATCTCCACCACCGAGTCCTGAAAACCAATGGTTTTCAGGACTTTTTCTTTGTCAAAACGGTGGATTTTCCTCTTAAATGCCATTTTTCCGAACCGGGCCGCTACACCCGATTTCCCCGCTACACTTTATCTTGAATCCATCTTGAATCAGGACGATTTTACCCTGTCTTTTCCCTGCTCAATATGTTTATTGCATCCATTATGTCCAAATTATCTTGTTTTGTTAAGACAAAATCCCTAACCTCTCGAATAGCTCCATAAGTACCTTCTTTAACCAACATCTATTTATCTTCTTTTTATCAAAATGCAAAGGCAGTACCTCTTAAATACACAATTAAGAAGTACTGCCTTAATTCATAGCCTTTCAAATATTGGACCATTTCACATTGTGAGCATTAATATTGCTGGAGTAACCATTTTGCAGAGTGTTTTTTCGCGGAATCCACAAACCATCTTCCACCCTTTTTTCTTCATAAAAAATGACACAAAAAAATAATTTTTTCTTATTTCCGTGATGTTTTCTTGAAACGTAACCGTAATCTCTCATAACTTATAACTATAGAAGATCACCACAAAATGAACAAATGGAACGACACTGCAATGCGGACATTGCAGACGGATGGTACATAGCAAGATTCGTAGACAAATTTGTATGCACGCCCTACGCCACACTTGTGCGACAAGAGCAATTGAAAGCGGAATGCAACCCAAGGTTTTGCAGAAGCTTTTAGGACACGCGAGTATTTAAACCACTATGGACCGTTATGTGCACGTCACAAATGATGCCATGCTAAAAGCCGTATCCTTGTTTGAAGAAAGCTCCCCCATCGCTACCGTGTAAAAAGGTGTATATAGAAACACCGGGGTGCCAAAAAACCTTGATAAATAAAAGATTTTTAAGGAGATAGAGAAGCAAATGAAACTAGGTATCGTAAGACACCGACCGAATTTCATCATTCCTTAAAAATCCAAAAATGCTTATAAAACCCCATAGATACTGCCGTTTTTGAAAACCGAAGAATTTATAAATCCATACTTCTCTATAAAACTCCTTGCGAAAATGGAGTAGAAGATTTTTGAAACACAGGAAAACAGCCCATTGCTACAGCAAAAAAATTCTCCTTGAACATTTTGTTCAAGGAGAATTTTTTCTTAGCGCCTTTAGGTGTGCCAATACCCCCAGTTCTACTGGGAAAAGATAGAAGAAAGAATGATTTTTGCGTAATCCTCTGCGTCACCAAAATCGTTATAGCAGGCGAGTTTTGAGAAAACGGAAATATCATCAGCAAAGCCAAAAAGGGCGAGGGCTTGGTCAAGGGGATGTGGTCCTGTGTTACGAACATTACCTGCGGCATGATCTAATGATGTCTGCCAGTCCCAACGACGGGAAAATCCGCCAAAGGTAGAATGAATTTCTATCACTTCGCCAAGAATTCCACTTGCAAGAATTTCTTTGATCTTAACGAAATAAGGTGCAAATCTGGATTGCTGGAAGGCGTTTAGCATTTTGCCGTTTTTCTCGGCGGCATTGACCATACGGCAACCATCCTCATAGGTTTTTGCAAAAGGCTTTTCACAAACAACATTAAACCCGTGATTTAAAAGGTCAATGGTTACGGGGGCGTGTTGCTGCGAGAAGGTGCAGTTTACAACTAAATCAATATCCGTTCTGCCAAAAAGCTCGGTATAGTCAGCGTGAATAGTTGCATCGGGGTATTCCTCTTTGGCGCGAATGCGCCGCGCCTCAAGCTCATCTACAACGGCAACAACTGTATATTTTGTGTTGGCTTCGCTTTTAAAATATTCACCGTGAATATCTCTGCCGCTTCTGCCTTGACCGATGATTGCTACGTTTAGTTTTTTCATAATTACGCCTCCAACGCCTTGTTGATAATGTTTTTAAGCGAAACAATACTTTCTTCGCTAGCGGGGTAAGCACCGTCCGTAAAAGCGGTACCGCCCGGCCTTTTTAGCTGTTCTTCAGTAAGCTCTACATTTTTTCGGTAGTGTGTTTCGAGCATGATGTGACCACTGTAACCATCTTTTGCTAGTTGCTTAAACAGTCCTAAGTAATCTACCATGCCATCACCGATTTTCAGACAATCGGGCTTGCCGTCAATACATGTCGTATCCTTAATGTGAATATGCTTAATGTTTGGCTTTAACTGATTGTATGCATCGGGGAATGGGGGGGTATTTGCATCGGCAAACGGTAAATTGCCGGGGTCAAATAATGCCTTTATATGGGGATGATTAATTTTACGAATAAGCTCTGCAGCGAGAGCCGCTGTTGAACTGTGTACCGAAGGGTCAAATTCAATGACGCAGGTAATATTTTCGTTCTCACAGATTTCAGCAATAGGCGCAAAGGCTTTTGCTCTTTCATCCAAAGAAATACCACTTGCCCAGAAATCAAAACCGCGAACCATTGTGGCACCAAGCTCTTTTGCAATTTTTACGCACTTTTTGAAGCCTTCAATATGTTCTTCTCTGGCTGATTCATCATTGAAATCGCATTTGAAAAGCGGAGAGGATATCGCTGCAATTTCCAGACCGTTTTCGCTTGCGGCTCTTTTAATTTCTGCTGTGTCCTCATCGGTTATTTCATAAGGGGAATGATTATTAACTGAACGGATTTCCAATGAAGTAAGGCCGTGCTTCTTGGCAAACTCTGCCGCTTTAAAAATGTCCTGTGAGACTTCATCGGTAATGACCCCTAATTTGAACGGATAATCTGACAATCAAATCACCCCTTAATTAAAGCGCTGCTCTCGCTATAACTCGACAATCAAAAAAATTATAAAAATAATGTTTATTCACTTGAGAAAAGATGCATTTTATGTTATACTTATTATGTAGCGGTGTGCTCTTTTCTCAGTGGGAAAGGAGTACATATTGGGAAAGAATTTAAAAGGTAAAGAATGCGGCAAAGGCATTCGCCAAAGAAAGGATGGTTTATACAGCGCAAGATTTGTTGACAAATTAGGCAATCGTCACGAAAAATATTTTGCTACCATTCCCGAAGCTCGTAACTGGATTGAAGAAAGCAAGTATGCCGATAAGCATGAGGGCATTTTTGTTCCGACCGAAACTACGGTTGATGAATGGTTTGAATTTTGGATAGAAAACATCGTTGGAGATCTCGCGCCGAACACACTGCGAAATTATCGCGAACGATACACCTTCAATATTCAACCGGTCATCGGTAAAATGGCAATTGCTAACGTAAAGCCAATGCATTGCAAAAAGGTTTTACTGCAAATGGATGATACCTATGCAGGCTCAACCATCCGACAAACCTATATTGCAATGGGTACGATGCTGAAAGCGGCACTGATGAACGATTTAATCATAAAGCACCCGATGAACGGTGTTCGATACACAAAACCCGTTCGGG
>SVPB01000006.1 GCA_015066065.1 Oscillospiraceae bacterium
CCCCCATCTTGCTCCAGGCCGCGCAAGCGGTCGCTTCCGCAGGCAAGCCGGCTTCGTCATTATAAAAGGTGTCCGAGGATAAAAGGTTGCCCACGTGATAGGGTACCCCCATCTTCTCGGCCGTATCCACGCAGGTACGCAGCATCCGGAAGCTGGCAATAGGAGCAAAATCTCCCGGCAGTCGGTACTGATGCGCAAACCGGGAATTGGTGCAAGCCCCCATCCCCAGAACAATATCCCGTACCCGGACGTTTGGTACCATGGCGCCGGCGGAACCGATGCGCATGATGTTCTTGACGCCAAAAGCGGTATACAGCTCGTAGGAATAAATGCCGATGGAGGGCATACCCATGCCGCTGGCCATGACGCTGACCGGTTCTCCCTCATAGGTGCCGGTATAGCCCTGGATGCCCCGGACGTTGTTGACCAGCCGGGCATCGGTCAAAAAGGTTTGGGCAATGAACTGGGCGCGCAGAGGATCCCCCGGCATCAGTACGGTGGGGGCAAAATCTGCGGGGGTTGCCTTAATATGCGGTGTCGGATACAGAGCCATTTGCTTCATCCTCCTTTGCGATCTTGACAATACGGCTGGTACCCAGCCGGGCAGCACCTAAGTGAAGGAACGCTTCGGCATCCTCCAGGGAAGCAATGCCGCCGGCGGCCTTGATGCGCACATGAGGGGCCACGTGGGCGGCAAACAGCGCCACGTCCTCCCGGGTAGCGCCGCCGGTGGAAAAGCCGGTGGAGGTCTTGATGTACTCCGCACCGGACTCCGATACGATACGACACATCACGATCTTCTCCTCCTCGGTGAGCAAGCAGGTCTCAATGATGACCTTGAGAAGCTTACCGCCGCAAGCGGACTTGACCGCTTTGATCTCCTCCAGCACCCGGTCGTGATAACCGTCCTTGAGCCAGCCGATATTGATGACCATATCAATCTCATCCGCACCGTCTGCCACCGCCTGCGCCGTCTCGGCGCACTTGACGGCGGTGGTGCTATAGCCGGTGGGGAATCCAATGACGGTGCATACGGGCAACCGGTCGCCCACGTACGCCTTGGCAAACGCCACATAAGAAGCCGGAATGCACACACTGGCGGTACCGTAGCGCAGGCCGTCGTCGCACAGCTTGCGGATATCCGCCTCGGTGGCGGCAGGGCTGAGCAAGGTGTGATCCACCGTATGTAAGATCTCCGATAAGGTCATTGGTATCCCCTTCCTTTCTATAAATAGTTTACCACAAAAGCCGTACATCATCAACTAAAAATTGCAAAAAAACCGACGCCACTATGCGGCGTCGGTTTCAACACATTATTCGTAAAGGACGACGGCAGTGCCGGCGTCGGCAGAGACAGCGGTATGCGAATCGGCAATGTACGGCCCACCAACATCAATAGACAGCAGAGCCACCGGCACCTCCTTGAAATGATCACAGGGCCGATAAGCGATGCTGAGCACCGTCTTATCCGGATAGGGGTTCTCATACTCGCATTGGTACGCCAACCGATCTCGGCACTTAACAGCCATCGTGGAATAGGTGACCTCCCGGCGTTCCGGGCTGAGAGGCTGACCCACCAAGCTGTCAGACGCAATGTTCGTGCCGTACTTGACCGGCAACAGCGCCGTGGTGCCGTCTGCATAGGTCAGCTCATAATGACCCATCAGATACGCTTCATCCGCCACAAACACGCCATCGTAAAAGCACTTATACGGCATCGTATACGTGGTCGTGTGGATAACCTTAATAGGATGACGGATGACCAGATGCTTGAGGCGGTACAGTTCCCGGCAGACCCTATCCACCAGCGACGCCCTATCCATGGCATCAGGATTCTCACTCCAGAAGGCATAAGCCGCACTTACCAGATAAAAATACTGACAATTGCGCTGCATATATTCCTCTTCATAAGAGCCCCAGTTACTAACAAAGCCGCCATGAATACCACGCTGCCGGCGCATGACAAAATGATCAATCTTTAAGAGGTTCATATTGCCATACACCACGTCCATCCCTCTATCATGGTAAACCAGGTCGTGATCCTCGCCAAACTCAAAATACCAATGCAAATAAGTGATATCGGTAGGCAGCATATCACGACAAGGGTACAGGCGGGGGATATGTCCCTTGCGTCCGGTGCCGCCAATGGGCCAACCATTAATATAGGCCCGGAGCAGCTTTTCGCCCCACATATAAACCTGCAGGTTCCGTTCCTTGAGGAAATCTCGGATTTTCCACACATCATCAGCATACACCCGAGGCGCCGGCGTCTTGCGGCACTGAGGACAGATGGAGACCGAATACGCTTCATCATGGCCAATATGGATGGCCTGAGGCTCAAACACCTCAATGACCTCCTCCAGCACGTCAAACACCAGACGATAGGTATCAGGATGGTGGGGGCAATAGGTGTCCGGGTATGGGTCAGGGAACAGTTCCACGTTGCGTTCGGCAATCTCAGGGTGAGAGGCCACCAGATAGTCACAATGGGAGAAGGTAGGGCACTCGGGGATTACTTCAAGCCCACGAGAACGGCAATAGGCTACCAGCGATCGCACTTCATCCTGTGTCAGATAATCACCGCCGCCGTTATCACAATGGAAGCAGTTCTTATGCCAACCCAAAGAATTTTGCAGTTCATTGCCACGTCCCGAATAAGCGCTTACATCCTGGCAGATCTCCCGCCACTTGGCGTTAATCTCCGGGTGGCGCTTATACTCCATAGCGCCGCCCACCTCCAGTATGATCCGGTTGTAGCGGTAGCGAGCCAAAAGGTCGATCACCCTCTTGAAATGATCCATCTTATCCCGGGGAGGCAAAAAGCCCCGGTAGCCACGCACATCATCCACAGGACGATCGTACAGGAAACCTTCACACAGCCGTCCCTCCTCGGCCAAGGTCAGCAAGGTAGCCATCGCATAGATAAAACCCTGCGGCTTGACGGCGTAGAGGGTAGTCTTACTACCCAAACGGATGGCAAAAGCCTCGTCATTCTTGACATACGCATCCCCGATCCGTTTTCTGATAGAGGGCGAAAAACCCAAGGACAAGGTCACCGACGTACAAAGCTTTCCGCCATGACTCAGGCCTTTAACAGTGTTAAAGGTGGTGGTCAGGTAATCGGCATAGGCTGTATCGCAAAGATCCAGAACCGCACCGGACATATCCAGTCGCTTACCTGCCAGATCTTCTATCTTAGCTTTGAGAAACATCAAAGCACCCCCCTTGCCATTTTTTGCTTCCATTATAGAGACATCCGTTTGCTTTGTCAACAGAAACGTAGCAAAAAAGGAGTCAACCCATACGGGTCGACTCCTTTGCTTGATCATTCCACCGTCAGGACAACCTTGCCGACGTTTTCGCCACGGTAGAGAATGTCGTGGGCGGCTTCCGCCTCGGTGATGGGAAGCACCTTGTAGATAGTGGGACGGACCTCCCCGGTGACCACCTTCGGCCACACGTCACGCACCAGAGAAGCCAAGATCTGTGCCTTGACCGCCGGAGTACGGGAACGCAGGGTACTGCCAATGATGCGCACGTTGCGTACGTAGATGTTCTTGAGATCGATCTGGGTCTGCTGACCGGCCAAAGCGGCGATCATGATCCATCGAGCACCGTGCTTGAGGTAATGGATACATTGACCCATCACTTCACCGCCCAGACAGTCGATGGCCACATCCACGGGATGACCCTCCTCCAGCTGGCCCTTGAGCACCTCTACGATGTCCTCGGTGACCGTATTGACGATGATATCCGCGCCGGTCTTGGCCACCTCGGCACGCTTTTCCTCGTCAATGATGGTGGTAATGACCCGGGCGCCAAACGCCTTGGCCATGGGAATGACTACGCTGGCCAGACCACTGGCGCCGGCATTCATCAGCAGGGTGTCGCCTTCCTTAAGGCCGCCTTCCATAAACAGATTGAGGTAGGCGGTGGCGAACGCCTCCGGCATGGCCGCCGCTTCCACCATGCTACAGCCCTCAGGAACGGGCATGAGCATATCGTACTTTATGTTGGCATACTGGGCATAGCCACCGCCGCCCAGCAAGGCACACACCTTGTCACCCAACTTCCAAGAAGATTTGGCCGCCACCTCGGCGCCCAGCTCCACGATGGTGCCGGCGATCTCCAGACCCATCCAGTCAGGGCAACCAGGAGGGGGCGGATAATCGCCTTCCCGCTGCATCAGGTCAGCCCGATTAAGCGCCGCTGCCTCGATCTTGACCAGCACATCCTCCGGGCCGAGCACCGGGTCCGGTACATTGTCCCAGCGAAGGGAACGGTCGTCATTGACTAATATGGCTTTCATCTTACATTCCTCCTATAGCCGGGTCATGGCAGTAATGCAACCGCCAGCCCCGTCCGTACTCTTTGATAAACGCCTCACTTCTTATCGGATCGCAGGAGGCGCCGGTGGGTATCCCCTGCTTTACGCAAGCCGTGGTATACACCTCATCCCCCACAATAAGGGCATCCTCTCCCACCTGCACCACACAAGAACCGGTGCTGTGACCGCCCCAACGGATCACGCGCACGCCTTCAGCGACAATGTAACCGCTTTCGAAGGTCACCACCGGCATGAAAGGCGGGATAAAGGCCTCCGCCTTTACATATTCGTCCTGCTGGATATACACGGTGGCGTTGGGAAAACGCCCTACTGCTTCCACGTGATCGTGGTGGGCGTGGGTGATGATCACATCGGTGATCTCCTCAGCCGCCACTCCATAACGCTCCACCGCCCGTGCCGGGGATACGTGATAGTGCATCACGAAGCCAGGCATCGTCTCACAACCGGCATCCACCAGAATCCGGCGATCCTCGGTGATCAGTAGATAGATGGTAAAGGAGATGGGGTGGTATACGTCCGTTCTGCCCCCACGCAGGATGAGGTTTTCCGCCAAGGTGGAGGTGGCGTAACGGATGGGATGGATCGTGGGTATCATCGTTCTACTCCCTTTACAACGTCTGCAGATAGGCGTCCATCCGATCGTTGACCGGATTGTGTGGCCACACCACGTCGGCAGGCAGAGAAGCCAGCTCCTTCTGCAGGCCGTCCCGTAGGGGCATAAAGTCCGCTTGCGTCAGACCGGTAACCTCCAACAGCTTGCGGTTATCCACCACCCGGGTACAGTAGCGGTCATACACCAGCTGCTGTCGGTCGTTTGGTTCCCGGGCACTCCAAAGGCTAAGAAAGGTCTCGGTATCCACGGTCATGTACCGCAAGCCGCCCAGCTCCCGGTAGATCGCAGCGATCTCTCCCCAGGTATGATGCTCAGCGGTAGACACGGTATAGGTCTCTCCAAAGGTCTTGGGATTGCCGATGAGACGGGATACCGCTATGCCAAAATCCCCAGCCCAGCTGAGGGTGGCCTGCTTATCCATGGCCGGCTCGGGCAGTATCACCGTCTTCCCCAAACGCATCCGATAAATAAGCACATGGGCCTCCAGCACCGTCAGCTGAAAACGGCGCTTGGAATAGGTAATCGCCGGGCGCAATATCGTCCAGTTGGTATACCCGGAGGCACGCAGCATATCCTCCTGTTGAGCCTTGTAGATGCAGTAGTCTCCACTTCCCAACAGTACCTGATTGTCGGTCACATCCAGCCACCGGGGAGAATCCTCGGTGATGGGATGCTGTTCGTCCGCATACACCCGATAGGATGACAGAAAAACGTAATGCGCCGTCGCCGGTAGGTACAGCTGACAAAAAGGAGCGTACTCTTCCGGGCTTTGGTAGATCATAAAGTCCACCACCGCATCGTAGCGGTTCTTGAGCAGCTCGCTGACCACCCGGGTATCCAAGCCGTTGGCACGGATGTACCGCAGGTCAGGGTTAGCGGAGACAAGCTCTTCCAAGCACACCACGTCCACGGCATAGCCTTTGCTGAGAAGCTCCTGCGTCAGGTACACGCCCAAAGCGCCACTGCCGCCCATAAGCAACACTTTTTGTTTCATCTGCATCACACCTTAGAACACCATGTTGTCTCGTACCGCTTTGAGAGGCACGATCAAGGGCTGTAAGCTGGCATCCAGCTCACCGTGCATATGCACGCACAGATACATATGCACCCCCAGGCTGGGGCCGATCTGTCGGATGGTCTTAGCACAAGCACCACCCACCAGATACAGATAAGGGGCGCCCAATTCTTTCTTGAGCAACTGGATGGTTTCGATGCAGGAGGGAAGACTGGCATCGTCCGATCCGTTGACGATCTTGCTGATATCCGAGCCACGTTCGATCTGCGCCCGTGCCAGCTCCAACGTTTCCGCCGGAGTGAGCAAGCTTCCCGTGTGCGCGCTCATCATCACCTGAGCGCCCCGACGGTGTATCTCAGCAATAAGAGCCTTCTGCTTTTCCACCGCCACCGGATCCTTGGTATACTCCCGGGGGGCAGCCTTATCAAACAGATTGCTCTGGAAATCGCACAAGGTGGCGCCGCAATCCGCCAAGAACAGCAGGTACTCCGCACATGCCTCATCCGTCATCCCTTCGCTGGCGTCGCTCCGGTAGCTGGTAACGTAGATGGGCTTACCCTGGCACGCCTCAAAAATCGAGGTGATGATCTCCCGGGTACGGTACTGCCGTTCCAGATGCTCCATCTGCAGGCCAATAGCCTCAGCACCGTCTGCCAGAGACTTGTTGATAATATCAATAAAATCCTCCGGCGTCTTGCGGATGACCATAGCGGTCAGCAAGGGCTTGTCATGCCCTAAGAAAGTCGCCTTCATCAGCTCTGCCTCCTCATGGCGTTGCGGCCGCCGTCGATCATGATATTCTCGCCGGTAATAAAGGCGGCGTTATCCGTACACAGATACAGCATCAGGTCGATGATCTCCTGCGGCTCAGCGGCACGGCCCATCAGGGTCTTCATGCTGGCCATACCGGGACGGGTCAACACCGGACCGGGAGATACACACACACACCGGATGCCATACCGGGAACCGTACTGGGCCAGCGATTTGGTCAGGCCACTCATGGCCGCACTCTTGGAGGTGGCATAGCCAATGCCGGAGCCGGTGCCTTCGGCGCCGGAAATGGAACCGATATTGATGATCAGGCCGGACTGCTGCTCACGCATGGGCTTCATCACCGCATGGGCACAATAGAACTGGCCACGCAGGTTGACCTCCAGGCTCCAGTCGTACACCGAGATATCCACGTCGGCAAACTCGCCGGACACGTTCAGCATGCGCATCTCATCCCCACCGGCGGTGTTAAGCATCACATCGATGCGGCCAAAGGCCTCCAGGCCGGCGTCACGGGCGGCACAAATCTGCTCGTAGCTGCGTACGTCACACGGTACGGCGATGGCACGGCCAGCGCCCTTAGCGTTGATCTCAGCCGCCAGCGGCTCCAACACCTCCATGTTGATATCGGTCATCACCACGTTGCCGCCTGCCGCCGCAAAGCATTGGCAGAACAAAAGCCCCATACCGGAAGCCGCCCCGGTAGCCATCGCTACTTTACCGGAAAAATCCCATTGCAAATCCATTGTCTGTTACCCCCTTTATTTCTTGAGGTCATTATAGGATACTCGCCATGGTCAGGCAATGAAAAAAGCGATAGGATTTGTATTTTTCGATAGTTATTTTGCCGAAAATACTGGATTTATTTATAATTTCCGATATAATGAGAGAGAAAGGAGTGGTTATCTTGCATCTGCCGGACGTCGTAACCGTCACCGCCATACGGGAGGTCATTACCGTACCTTCTCTCCCTACTCCGCCTTGTTTCATGGTTAAGCGGCCCACCTTTGGTCTCTCTTTTTGCACCCAAGGAGAGATCCGCTACACCCATTACGGACAGACCTTCGTGTCGCATCCGGGGGTAGCGATCATCCTGCCAAAGGGGGCCTCCTACACGCTGGAACGGACGGTGGAAGGGCACTTCCCTCTTATCAACTTCCTGTGCGAAGACACCTTTGCCCCCGACACCTTTATGGTCATCCCCTTACGGGAGCCGGAACGGTACATCCGCCGCTTTAACCGGCTGCAACAGTACAGTAACGATCCCCGTAACCGGCATCGATCGATGGCGGTGTTCTACGACATCCTGGCCATGCTGGGGGATGAGCAACGGGAGGACAGCCTGCCCTTGCAACGGGCGCTGGCCTATCTGCAGGAGCATTACAGCGAGCCGCAGCTACGGATGGAAACGGTAGCCGCGGAAGCCGGTATCGGTGAAGTGTGGCTGCGCCGGCAGTTTACCGCCGCGTACGGTATCAGTCCCAAGCAATACGTGCTGGAGAGGCGTCTAAGTAAGGCCCAGCAGCTGCTCACCGAAGGGCAACAGACGGTCACCCAAATCGCCGAAGCCTGCGGATTTGCGGATATCTACCATTTCAGTCGCTGTTTCAAGTCAAAAATCGGAGTCTCCCCCACCATGTATGCACAGGAGCAACGGGGGCGGCTGTTATAAGGAAACGCCCAGCTTCTGCAGTTCCCGGATAACCCCTTCCCGAATGGGGAGAAAATCCGCCGCCGTCAGGCCGGTAGCTGCCAGGATCTTACGGTTATCCACCGCCCGATCGTACAGGCGGTCGCAATACAAGCCATAAGGATTGGTGGGATTACGCCGCACATAGGTGTCGGTGTCCAGCCACTCAAAGCGAGCGCCCAGAAGGTCGGTATAGATGTTTGCCACCTGCTCCCAGGTAAGATTCTGACCGGAGGAAACGGTGTAGGCCTCCCGGCAGACACCGGGCTTCCACAGCAGATGGGCGATCAGCTTGCCGGTATTGCCGGCCCAATCCAAACCGGCTGTCAGATGACGGCAGGCGGCCGGCAGGGTCAGGATTCGTCCTTCCCGGGCGGCATCCACCACCTCGGTGCCGGAGCGCATCACGATGTCCAGCCGGTGTTGAGAAAAAGAAATGACCGGGCGCACCACCGTCCAGTTGTGGGTGTCCGAGGCGGCCATATACCGTTCGCAGGCGGTCTTGGGTACGGCATAGGTTTCCCCGGACAGAACGTCCGCCGCCACCGTATCCACCAGCAACGGTGCCTCCTCGGTGATGGGATGCTGGGCGTCACCATACACCCGGTAGGAGGATAAAAAGAGCAGGTGATCGGTGTGCGCTGTCAGCAAGGTGTGCACCGGAATATATTCTTCCAAGGTGTTATAGTGGATAAAATTGACGATCCCGTGATAGTGCTTGGCGGCAAACAACCGCAACAGCAATTCCTCGCTGACCACATCCCGGATAAAGGTCAACCGGGGATGGCAGGACTGTTTTTCTTCCGGGCAGATAACGTCCACGGCACATCCCAGCTTCAGCAACTCTTCCGCCGTAGCGGTACCCAAGGTGCCGCCACCGGCAATCAGCAGTACGTTTTTATCCATCACATTCATCTCCACAGCATCGAAGCACCAGTTTAAACAAGGATAATTCATAGTCCAGAGTATAGGGGTTTTCCATCTCCCCCCGTACCATAGCGGCAAAAGCTTCCATCATCCCCATGTACCGATCCACCGGCTCCATCACAGCGTGCTCACCCGGCTCATACCAGTTGGTGGTGTCGTAGGTCATGCTCTCGGCCACCAGCATGCCGCCGGGAACGTACCATTCCAGAGGCTTGAGCTCCACCGTCTTTTGGGTGCCGGTAACCACCAGCTGGCGGCGTGCAAAGCCGCCTTTTTCTGCCGCACAGGTTCTGATGAGGGAAACGCCCCGATCGTATTCCAGCACCGCCATGCCATAGTCAGGGGCGGTAACCCCTTCCACGCCGGTAGAACGGTTAAAGGGATAAACCGCCTTGGGCTGACCCTGCATACGCAGGACCATATCCACCAGATGACAACCCAGAAAAAACATCATGCCGCCGGGTAAAGCCTCCAGCCATTGCCGGACATCGTAAGGATGCGGACAGCTCATCTGCGCCTCCACGCTGATAATATCTCCCAGCTCACCCCGACGGCACTGCTCAATCAGTTCCCGGATCATGGGGTTATAACGGTACATATATCCGGTATGAAATACCTTACCGCTTTGCCGCATGGTGTCGATGAGCTTCTCAAAGGCCGGCAGAGACGCTCCGCCGGGCTTTTCCATATGAATGTGCTTACCGTGGGAGGCGGCCATCTGAGCATACTTGGTCAAATGCACCTCATCGGTCTCGATGGTCACCGCTTCGATGGTGTCATCCTCCAGCACCTGCTGTAAGGTCAGCTCCGGGTATCCTTCAAAACAACCCAATCGGTGGGTCAGCGTCTCCCGTTCTCCTTCCGGCAGAACGTACCCCACCACCTCGTAGTTTACCGGCTGTTTCACCAAGGTGGCGAAAACAGCTGAGCTATGGCTGTTCCGATTCATGCCAATATGGGCAATCTTAATCCTTCTCATGCAAAAGCCTCCAATCAAACTGCACCACCGGGAAGGTACGGTCGGTAGCCAAACGGGTGTACACGGCCGGCGCCTCTTCCGGAGAATGGGTTTCCTCAATCAGGCACTTCAGGTCAAGGCGTCCGGCACACACCAGGCGCAGTTGTGCCCGGATATCGTCCTGGGTAGTCCATAAACCGGGGGCGCTTTCCTTGTCCGGTCGGGCAGAAGTATGCGCGCCGATGAGAGAGATCCCCGGGCCGTGCACCTTGTGATAATAATCAATGGTAAAATCGGAGGATCGGGTACACCCCAAGAGCGCCACACGCCCCATCAGGGCGGTGGCATCCAGCGCCGTTTCCAGCCCGGCGCCCAATCCGGTAACCTCGATGACCACATTGACCCCTTTGCCGCCGGTAATCGCCTTTACCTGGGCGGCAAAATCTGCCGCCAACGGGTCGAAGGCATAATCAGCGCCCAGCTGCAGCGCACGCTTCCTCTTGATCGGATCAGGGTCGGCCGCAATGACAGGGACCGCCCCGGCGGCACGAAGCTGCTGCACCGCCATCTGTCCCAGAACCCCCTGTCCCATGACCAAAGCGGATTCGCCTATCTCCAGACGGCACTTGCGGATTGCCCCCAAAGGAAAAATGCCGATGTAGGTAAGCGCCGCTTCCTCAAAAGAAAGGCGCTCATCGGCGATCAGGGTTACCTGACTCTCCTCCACCGTGCTATAAGAGGAGTGGGTGCCCCCGGACACCACTACCCGATCACCCACCTTTACGCCGGTGACCTTCTCCCCCACCGCCGTTACCGTTCCGGCGGCACTGTAACCTCCGTAGCGAGGGAAGCATACCGTATCGGTCACATAGTTCCAGCTGATGTTTTTGTCCCCCGTCAGGTTAGCCCTCTCGGTACCACTGCTGATGGTGGACACCGCCAGCTTGACCTGCACTTGAGTTCCGGTCGGCGGTACCAACTCCTTCTCCAATAACTCTGCCCGGTTGACGGCGGTAAACACAATTTGCTTATACTGCACAGCCACCCCTCCTTTGTGTTCATCATACCATATTGACATGTGTGAAAAAACAGAGTATACTGCAAATACCGCATAATATTCTATTCAATTTTACGAGGTAGACGAATGAATAGAGCAGAATTCCGCAATTCCTTTCTGTTTGCGCAATACACCCTTCACGAATATCGGCACAATCACATCAGTCCCGGAGCGCCCCGGCATTATCTAGGGTATATGCACGAAGGCTACGGCCGTTTGCAGAACCGGGAGGTGACCCTGGAGGTAGGGCCGGGAGATCTGTTCTACATCCCCAAGGGGTGCAATTATCATTCCTATTGGCACAACGAAGGGGACATACGGTTTGATTCTTTCGGGTTTGTGCATTTTCCCTTTGAGGACGAGAGGGTGTTTTCCTTACAAGCCATTCCCATCACCTCTGGTATACGTCCCTTGTTGGAACAGCTGTCTGCTCATAAAACAGTGGATGGGCTGTCGGTGGGGTTACTGTATCAGATCCTGCAGGCCGCCTTGCCAAGCATGGCTACCACTCCCCAAACAGCATACGATCAGCTGGGCGCTATGGCCTCCCACTATATGCAGCAGCACCCTAAGGAGACCATGACCGCCGTCGCCAAGGCCTGCGGCGTCAGCGAAAGCGCTCTGTACGCCTGCTTTCGCCGCGCGTATGGTAAAACGCCCATAGCGGTACGGCAAGAACAGCTTATCCAGCAAGCGATCGGGCTGTTGACCACCACCGACCTGGCCGTCGAGGAGATCAGTGAACAGCTGGGCTTCAGCTCGGCGGCGTATTTCCGCAAGGTGTTCCGCCAGCACACCGGTTCCAGCCCCCGGAAGGTGCGGCAGCGGCACCTGCTTTGAGCTTAGCCTCGCTCCATTGAAAAAGGACACGCACCCTCCTGGTTGCGTGTCCTTTACTCGTTATACATCTTTCGTTTTTTCCTGCTCTGGCAACATGCCGTAGGGAATCATCAAAGGATGCAGCTTGGCTAACGCATCCCGGACGGGGCCGTAGCAATAACCCTCCGAACGCATATACGCCACCCACCGACGGTGCTCCAGCCGCCGGAGAGCCTCGTTTTCATACACGGTGCGATCAGCTGGCGCCCGGTCGTTGCCGGGAATCCCACAGCGACTGCGCATCCCCTTATGCATGACCATAGCCATGGATGACCGGTACTCGTACTCGCTGCGCCAGCCACCGTCACTCCACATGCTGTGAAGGCGGTAGGCTTCTTGCTCATTGTCCGAGCCATCCACCAGATCCTTCGAATAGGTATCCATCAGGCCGCCAAAACAGCCAATATCGTGCGGTGCGTTCTGGTAGGTGCGCAGCTGGCTGACGCAATCGGCTCGCCACGCATCGTATATCAGCGCACGAACAGGCGGATGCCAGCCCATCCGGGCGCACAGCTGGCGCATCTTGATGGCGGTGTTGATGTTACGGCTGTCATCACCCATCGCCACCAACACACAGGTGACGGCCGGTAACGACTGGATGATCTTATCAAACTCGCTGGTGGTCACATCCGCCGGGGCATGGATGGTAATATCGTGGCAAGGCATCCCCTCTCCCACGCTGGGTGGACTGACCAGCTCCGGGCATTGGGAGGCGAAACGGGAGGGCGCCATGGGATCCCGGTCAAACACGTGGATCTGCAGGCGGTAACCGTCCATCTGGCCCATCCAGGATAGGATCTTTACCAGCTCCGCCCCATGGCGACCCATGCCCAGCACCACGACCGACATGGTCTTATCCTCGGCAGCGGATTTATACAGCAGATCGTAGCCCTCACGCTCCATCAGGTCGTAGGCAACCCGCCGGGCATCGCTGATGAGACGAAACTGCACCTTGTCCGAGGGGCAAGCCACCGCCGACAGCAGCGTTTCCGCCTCCGGCTGGGTCGTAAACACAAATACGGTGGTCGGTTTTTCGCCATCCAGCGTTTTGGCCACTTCGGTGGTCTGGTGCACATTTTCGTTCTCATCCTCACCGATAAACAGCAGTCTAATGTAAGGAGTCTTGGAAGAATAATCCCGAAAATAGCGTGTGTACAGAACCACCGCATCGTCCGAGAAGCACAGGGCACCCAGCCGTTCCGCCCGGATCATCCAGTCGCGGCTTTGTTCCTCCTGCTTCCTGAACACATCGGCAAACACCACCAGCGCCCGACGCCCCTTGGTCACGTCCTCTGCTAACGTCAGGGATTTGTCGTTAAGATCAGAAAACAGATAAATAGGGCGACGTCGGGAGGTCAGCAGGATAAAGGTCTGCTTGACCCGGGAGAAAAAGGAGAGAACATAAACAGAGGCCAGCACCGGCACCAGGAGGAACAAAAGGGACAACAGCGCTCCGTAAGCGGTGCACAGCCAACCAGGCAAAGCGGCCAGCTGCTGGGATACCATCAAAAAATCGCCGTCGATGGTAAACAGCTTAAGCACGCTATGAATAGCGACAAACACCGCCTCCAGCAGTCCGGAATTGCTGTCCCGCAGCACCTGAATATACACCGGCAAAAACAGCAAAAACGCAGCGATCAGCACTCCGGCCAACATGGTTCCCAACAGCGCCTTATACCCGGCGGCACGGCGCAAAGCGCCAACCACGGTAATCAGAGTCATAAAGCCCAGCACCGCTACCGCCAGACAAAAGAAGATCATCCACAGCATGACCGATCCCCCCCTTTTACGACTGCATCAGCCGTCTGATCATGGCCTCAAACTCGGGTTCCTCCAATAAGTGGACACCTTCCACCAGCCGGATCCCCATATCCTTGGTGCGCTGGCGGAAATACCGCATACTGTCGACGCCCTTGTTGATCTGGGTGGCGATCAGCACCTTCTTGGCATACAGACTGCCAAAGCGATCGGTAACGGCGGACAGCTTGTACAGCTCGTCATCCTCCACCTGCCCGTTTTTGCAGGAAACAAACACCGGCGCCAAGCCCTTCATGAGCACCGCATCGATCTCGTTGCCGGTATCCTTCTGCTCATCGTAGCGGTCATGCAGCTGGCCGTCCCAGTCGATGTATACCCCGTTAACCGCATCGGTGTAGAAGGGGGTGCCGTCCTTTTCGGTCACCCGACGGGCGGTGACGAGCACCTTCATTTCCAGCACGGTGCCGGCCTTCACCAGACACTGCCGGATCTGCTCATCCTTGTAGGCAAACGAGAGGGTGTTCCCATCGGTACAACCATGCCGGATCAACCCCACCCGTTCCAGTCGGAGCAGGAGCGTATGCAGAGCCTCCATCGGAGTGGACATCTCCTGCAGATACCCTTCCAGCCGGGGCAGAGAAACCACAGCAAAGTCATCGCTCTCTTCCCGGGTGCTTGCCTTGCTCAAGGCGGTCAGGCAGATGTTCCAGAGGTTGGGATCCTCCCGGCAGATGGTCCACATGAGGTCTACGTCCGCCACAAACTCATCGGTCAGATTCCATTGATAGGTATAGTCATTTCCATACCGCACCGCACCGCCATGCAGGCGGATAAGCTCGTCCACCGTCAGGGTGGGCACGCCGGTGTATACCGTGTTACCGTCGTTATCACAATCGGTGACCCGGCCATTATACACGTTACAGCGCTGCATCTGAATGCGGCGCGTATCCTTGTACCGCTGATACACGATACCCATAGCCACCAGCGTCAGGTCGTCTCCGCCGGTCAGGTCAAACAGACACTCCTCTTCCTCCTCCACAATGGAGGCAAGCACCTGCGCGATACTATTGACATCGTGGCGGTTGATGCCCCGATAGCTGACCGCAATAGAGAGACCTCTTTCCTGCAAAAAGCGGGCATAAATGGCGTTAAAATTACGCATCTGGCTGTTTTCGCCCACAAATACGATCTTATCCGGCTGAGTGGTCAACGCACTGATAACGTTTTCCACCGGTGTACGGTCGTAAAACTCAATAGCCGTCATGCTGTCATCTCCCTAGTCATCCGTTATAATTCATCGTCCTCGTCCAGCAGGAGAGAAGCGCCGTTGTGCCGGAAGGTTTGCGGCTGTCCAAAGGGACAAGGGCGCTTGCCCATCATCACTTCCCGGTGAAGGGTGGCGATGGAAAACACCTGCGCCGGCTTAGCCTCAAAGGGGGGCATGGGCTGTGCCGGATACCCTTTAAAGGTCTCGTACATATCGATGTCCGCCATCTCGGTGATGTGGGGGTACTGACGGGCGTGCATGATCAACGCCTCCCCCTTCTCCTTATCCAGACGTTGCAGCTCGGACACCGAAATAAGCCGTCTTTCGGTGCCGTCTGCCCGGCGAATGCTGCCGCACAGCTCGCTGATCTCGTTGAGCAGGGTCAGCTCCTTGGAGGTCAAAAACACCCAGTTGTCACAGTTGCCCTTGATGGTATCCGCATCCTCGCCATATTTGCCCCGTAGCTGATGCATGCTCTGCGCCACCAGAAAATACCGCATATTACGGCTGCGTGCCGCTGAGATCATGGCTGGCATATCCGGTATCTTGGGCATGTTGCAGAACTCATCCAGCACAAAATTGACACGCACCGGCAGACGGAAGCCCGGTTCCTTCTGCGCCTCCCCGATAAGCACCTCATAGGCCTGCTTGATAAAGGCGGTCACCAGGAAGTGATAGGTGGTCTTTTCGTCAGGGACAATGAGGTACACGGCTGTTTTTTCCCGGCCAATGCGGCGGATGTCCACCGTATTGCCGGAAAGCATACGGGTCAGGTTCTCCTGGGTATTAAACAGACGCAGCATGCTGTACAGCACGATGTAGATACTGCGCCGGGTGTTGTCTGCACCAACGAACACACCCCGGTAGTTCATACCGGCAATGGTGTCCTCCTTCATCAGCTCGGCCAGCTCCTTAAGCGGCTCCTCATTATCAGCGGCGCACAGACGTGCCAGGCTGGCCACATTGACCTGCTCCGGCGGTGCCGCCTCCATGAGCAGCAAAAGGTTAGCCAACGCCAGTGAGGAAGCCATCTCCCCCCAAAAAACATCTTTGGAATTAGCCGCTTCTCTGGCGGCGATCATCGCTACAAAGTCATTCAGCATGGAGATGCCGGCTTCCCGGTCGCCCCCACGATACAGCTCGTACGGAAGGGTCAGCGGATTCCACTGATCGCCGTAACCGATATCACGGAAGTTGAGCACCACCGTCTTGTATCCCTTGGAGCGCACCAGTCCGGAGGTGCGTTCATACAGCTCGCCCTTGGGGTCGGTCACCACAAAGGACTCTCCTGCCTTGGCAAACATGTCAATCATGGGCATACAGAATAAACGGGTCTTCTTGGAGCCGGTGGCGCCAAAGATCAGGCTGTGGGTATCCTTGTCGTCCACCACCGCCACCCGGCCGTCGGACATTAACGGCAGGCCTGCCGCCGGATAATCCTCCGCCTTCAGGTCGAGGTACAGACCGGCAGCACGCACCTCTTCCATGGTTGCCCAGCGGGATTCCTGATTGCCGCGGACATAACGCCCCAGCTTATATTCATCCGTATTCATACGCGACTCTCCTTATATGTTCCTGTATCAAGGCTCTACAGACCAAAACCAATCCGGCTGACCTTCTCGATGTTGGCCACGGTGCGGCGTACATAGTCGCTGTCGGAGGAAAAATCCTCCAGCAGCGCCGCCGTCAGCCGGTCGGTGCGATCCTGCCGGCAAAACACCGCATAGACAATATCCTGGCACAGCATCTTGATGGACTTAAACCCATCAAAATAACGGTTTTTCCGCAAGGTATCAATGGTAGCCGTCAGCAGCTGACGGGCCTCCTCATCCATGGTCAGCCCATACTGCGAAAAGATGCGATCGACGTAGGTCATCAGATCAGAGGTATCCGGCAGAGCGAGGGTGATCCGTTCCAGCCGTATGTACATGGATAAAAAGGCGGCAAAATGATGCAGCTTTTCCTCCTCTTCGGTGTGCAGGGACAATACGATAAGCCACTTATCGCTGTTAGCGGCCAGATACTCCATGAAGGCGATAAAGTGTGACTCCGTAAAGTGGTCCAGCCATTCGCCCACATTGATGTGCATGACCCCACGGTACTCGTTTCGGAAGCCGGCGGCATCACGCACCGCCTCCATCAGCCGGGGCAGCTCGGTAAAGGAGCTGCCGGGGGGACAATACCCCAGCAAGAACTCAAAAAACTTCACGTCTCCGTAAAAATCCATAAGATTCTTCTTGGAAGCCAGATACTCGCACATCAGCTGCAGAAGCTTGGTCTTACCCACCCCGGACGGGGCATTCCACAGCATATCCGGCAATAAAACGGGAGCGTCTGTAGGAAACTGACGGATATTCTCCGACAGCACCCGCCAACGCTCCACCACCGTCTTAAATTCATCGCCCACCTTGAGAGCCATGATCTCGTCGTAATACTGATTCACAGGCGTCCCTCCTTCGTTGCGTCACTGTGTTCATTATACCATTCCGGTCGAAACCTGTCAACGGAAAGGGTAAAAAAGCACCCGTTCGGATGAACGGGTGCTTTCTATGTCCATTACAGAGAAAACTTGGCGCGGTAGGCATCATAGTGGCTGTTAAACTCTTCGTTGCCAAACTTAACGCCGTTGAGGTACTGGTGGGTGTCAAAGCTGTCGTGCTCCACCTCGATGAGCGCCACCGCCACATTGGAGCAGTGGTCGGAGATACGCTCGTAGTTGGTAAGGATGTCCGACAGAACGAAGCCCATCTCGATGGTGCAAACACCGCTTTGCAGGCGGGCGATGTGGTTAGCCCGGATACGGGCAATGAGGCCGTCGATGACCTGCTCCAGAGGCTCCACCTGAGCAGCCAGCAGCAGATCGTTCTCGGTATACGCTCGCTCGGTCAGATCCATGATCTCCTGAATGGCGGAGGTCAGCACCTTAAGCTCGCCCCTCGCCTGCTCGGTGAACACGATGTTCTTATCACGCATCTCCCGGGCCGCCTTGAGCAGATTAAGGGCATGGTCACCCAGGCGTTCAAAGTCGCCGATGGCGTGCAGCATCTTGGACACCACGTGGGAATTGTTCTGGGACAGGGGCTGGGCGGACAGCTTCACGAGGAAGGTGCCCAGCTTATCCTCGTCCATATCCAACGTCTCTTCGTTCTGCTCGATGAGCACCGCTGTCTGTTCGTCAAACTTCTCAAACACGCCCATGGCCAGACGGACGTTCTCGTTAGCCAGCTTACACATCTTGCCGGTAGCGACGTTGCTTTCCGTAACCGCCACAGAGGGGCTGAGCAGCAGACGCTCGTCTAGGAACAGACCCACCCTCTGTTTTTCACCCGCTTTGTCGGGGATGATCCAGTAAGCGATCTTCTCCATAAGCTTATTCATGGGCAACAGCAGGGCGGCGGTCAACACATTGAAGATGGAGTGCGAGACGGCCACGGTAAAGCGGCTGGCATACCCCTTCTCCGTCAGCCACGGAATGGTGACAAAGGACTGCAGAAGGATCAGCGCCGCCATCCACACCACTGTACCAATGACGTTCATGGTCAGGTGCAGTACCGCCACTCGCTTAGCGTTGCGGTTGGTGCCGATGCAGGACAGAATGGAGGTGATACAGGTACCGATGTTGGCGCCCATCACCAAGGGAAGAGCCATGCCGTTGGTCACCATGCCGGCGGCAGCAAAGTTTTGCACCAGCGCAATGGTCGCGGCAGAGGACTGGATCACCGCAGTGAACAAGGTGCCGATCAGCAAGCCAACCAACGGATTCTGGAACTGGCTGAGCAGGGTCGCAAACTCCCGGACGTTCTCCAGCGGTTCCACCGCATCGCCCATCCACTCCATGCCATAGATGAGCACCGAGAAGCCTACAAAGATGGTGGCCAAGCTCTTCTTGCGGTCGTTCTTGGACAGCATAATGAAGGCCATACCCACCAGTGCCAGCACCGGAGCAAAGTTGGCAGGCTTGAGCATTAAAATGCCCAGGTTGCCGCTTTGGATGCCGGACAAGCTGAGGATCCAGGAGGTAAAGGTGGTACCAATGTTGGCACCGTAAATCACAAACAATGTCTGGGACATGGTCATCAGGCCAGAGTTGACCAAACCCACCAGCATAACGGTGGTAGCCGACGAGGACTGCACAGCGATGGTGATGGCGGCACCCAGAAAAATACTGACAAGGGGATTGGCCGTCATCTTCTTGAGGCTGCTTTCCAGCTTGCCGCCGGCCATCTTTTCCAGACTGCCGGACATGACATTCATGCCGAACAAGAAAAACACCAGACCGCCAATGAGACCGATGGCCACCTTCAGCCATTGTTCGGTATCCAACGATGAAGCGGAAACAAAACTATCCCAATCAAACTTCTCCGTATTCGCCGCTACCGCAGCCACGATAGGACTCATAACACATCCTCCATTTAACAAATTTTCATCACGATATACCATTATACACCGTTAATGTTAAGCTTGCAAGCGGCCGTATGTTAAATGTACGTTAAGCCTCACTCGCTAAAGGCGGAAACTGCAAGGTAACGGCCGTGCCTTCGCCCACGGTGCTGTTTACCGTGATGGTGGTTTGATGGTACAGAGCGCCGTGCTTCACAATAGATAGGCCCAAGCCGGTGCCGCCCACATCCTTGGAGTGGCTCTTGTCCACCCGATAAAAGCGTTCAAAAATACGCTCCTGCTCCTGCACGGGAATACCAATACCGGTGTCCGCTACCGTCAGGCGCGCTCCTTCCGGGGTGTTGGTCAAGGTCAGGGTAACGGTACCCTCCTCCCGGTTGTACTTGACAGCATTATCGCACAGGTTATACACCATTTCACTCAGGATGTATTCGGCGCCAAACACCCGGACACGGTCACCTGTAAGGCGCATGGTTACGCCTCGTTTGCGGGCGGCGTGCTCCAGCTGCGACAGCGTCGCCTCACACACCTCCCACAGCTCTACGGTGGTCTTTTCCGGCAGTTCCAGCTGACTATCCAGACGGGACAGCTTGATGATATCCCCCACCAGAGTGATAAGCCGCTGTGCTTCGTCGTATATCTTGCCGCTGAAGCGGCTCACGTCCTCCGGTCGGACAGCCCCTTCACGCATCAGCTCCGCATAACCGGAGATGGAGGTCAGGGGTGTTTTCAGCTCGTGCGATACGTTGGCGGTAAATTCCCGGCGCATAGCATCCTGCCGTTCATGTTCGCTTTTAAGCTCCTCGATCTGGTGGCGGATCTGGCGGTTTTGGGCGTTAATGCGGCGCACCAGAGGCTGTAGCTCCGGATACACATCCCGTTCCTCCGGGAAGGACAGATCAATGGCGTTGATGGGACGGGTCACACTATTGGCCACATACCGTGCCAGCAGCAGAGACAAGCCCACCGCCAGCGCCAGCGCCACCACCAAGGGGGCAAACAGATTCATCAATAAGCTAAAAAAGGTGTACGGCTCTGCGCCAATGCGCACCACCGATCCATCAGAAAGCCGCTGTGCCAAAAACAGAACAGTCGCTTCGGCCGTGGAGGAGTAGCGCGTACTTTCCCCCTGCCCGGCTGTCAACGCCTGCTGTACCTCCGGTCGATCCAGATGGTCTCCGCCAACCGCCGGTAAGCTGTCATACAAGACGGTCCCGTCGGCGGCGATCCAGGATAAGCGCTCCTCACCGGACGTGTGATCGAAAAAATCCGCACCGGCCGTCTCTACACCGGCGACCACATAGGAAACCTCCTCCCACAACCGTTCCCGGTGCTGGGAGGAGCCATAAACGTATGAGGCGGCCACAATGATGGAAAAACACAAAACGCAAAAGGCCACGGCAGACCAAAAAATCTGCTTAAACAGTTTACCCTTCAACGGCGGTGCCTCCCAACTTATAGCCAATGCCACGCACCGTTTCAATGCAATCGCCGGCCGTCCCCAGCTTCTGGCGCAAAGTACGGACGTGTACATCCACCGTCCGATTTTCCCCATCAAACGCATAACCCCAGATGGTATTAAGCAGCCGATCACGGGTCAGCACCAAACCTCGATTTTCCAACAACAGACACAGGAGAGAAAACTCCTTATAGGTCAGGCTGACATCCCGGCCGTCCACCCGTACACAATGCCGGGAGGGGCAGACATACAAGGAGCCTATGGTGTATTCTTTTTCCTTTTTCACCGATTCGGTCCGACGTAGCAGCGCCTTAACCCGGGCCAGCAGCTCCATCATGCCGAAAGGCTTAGCCAGATAATCGTCGGCGCCGCTTTCCAGACCTATGACCTTATCGTACTCGCTGTCCTTAGCGGTGACCAGCATCACCGGCACACCGGCGACACGGTCATCGGCACGCAAGCGTCCAAGGATGGTCAGGCCGTCCTCCTCCGGCAACATCAGATCCAGCAGCACCAGCCGGGGGGCCTGCTGCTCCAGCGCCGCCCAAAAGGTGCTCGGCCGATCAAAGCCGCGGGCTTCCAGACCGCTGTTGTTCAGCGTATACAACACCAGCTCGCGGATGTTGGCATCGTCCTCCACCAGATATATCATGGCCATTCACTTCCTTTGTGTTTACATCAAGGACTGCTCGTTGATGGTCAGCTTAAAGCACAGCCCCAGGTGCTCCGCCGCCTTGCGGCACATGATCATGCGCTGCAAAAAGATCTCAAAAAAGTCCATCACCGAGCTGTAATGGGTATCCACCGTCAGCTCCAGCGTGATGGTGGTGTGTGCCTCGTCAATGACCAGATTGGACCGTTCCACCGAATAGTTGACACGGTCATGAATATCAAAGGTCGTCTCATCGGCGTTGCGTACCCTCGACCGGCGTACGTCGGATTTATCCGCCAGTATCAGCGCCGCCGCCACCGGATTGACCGGCACGCCGGTACCCTCGTCGTGGTTGCCGATGGCGGTCACGATGATGGCCACGTCATCCGCCGGCAGATCGGTTTTCTGCAGAAGGCAAAAGGCCATAGCGCCACCGGACTGGCTATGCTCCACCCGGTTAACCAGATTGCCGATATCGTGCAGATAAGCCGCCATCTGCGCCAGCTCTACCTGATGGGCATCGTAGCCCAGCGTTTCCAACACATACCGGGCGGTGTCCGCCACCCGGCCCACATGGGCAAAGCTGTGTTCGGTAAAGCCCAGCGCCACTAACGACTCGTCCGCACGCTGGATCAGGGCGTGTATGGCAGGGTCCTTCCGCAATTCTTGATAGGTCATAGATTATCCTTTCTGAATGTTGGCTGCAATCGCCTCGTTAATAACCCGACGAATGCGCTCGTATTCTTCCGGCTCAACCACGCAGGTGTGGAAGGTCAGCCCTCCCTCAAACAGCCCGTCCAACAGGTCGCATACCGTCTGCCGGTCGGTCAGGGACTCCAGCGTCTGCAGGGCACGCATATCACACACGCCCTCACCGAACACCTTGAGCCGGATAGAAGGCAAGCAGGTGCCGTCAAAGCCGGGATACACCACGTAGGGGCTGCCGTTGGTCATCTCATACATACCGGGGGTGGCGGTCACGTCGGATACGCCGTGACTCATGCAGCCGTAATAATAGTTGTAGCCCCAATGCAGGAAGCCTTTAATATCATAGCGGTACATCTGCAGACCGAGGATGCGGTTACGGGGAGAACACAGGCTGATAAGCCGGTTGCTCAAGCCGCCCTTGATCTGCCCACCGGTATAGTAGCACCACAGATTGTCACATTTCCCAATAAAAGGCTCGATGCTATGGGTGCATACAATGGGGATCTCCGCCAAGCCCTGCTCGTACAGCTCATAGTGGGATAGGGCATCGCCCAGCATACAGCCATCCAGCAGATCCACCACTACCTCACGGGCGGCCCGGTAATCCTCCGCCATCGTTCCCTGCGGTTCATCGGAGATGTGATACAGCACCTTATCGTCCAGCCCTTCCTGCTGCAGGAAGGGGCGCAGAGCAGTAACGTAGGCGCGCAGGAAGGTGGCATACTCACCGGTAGCCGGGGTATCCCACCCAAAGATCCGGCGCTCCTCCCCTTGCACGGTAGCCACCACCTTGGGGGCCGCCTTAGCACCCCATTGGGTAAAGAAATGGCTGTGCTCAAAGTGGGTAGCGCCAGCCCGGCGGCACACATCTAAGAACCGCTTCATCAAGGAGAAGTCGAAGGTATAGCCGCCTTCATCGGTGACCGTGACCCCCACCAGCTGGGCGGTCATACGCTCGGTGCCCACCGGAGTATCCAGCGCCGGCGTAAAGGCCGGCAGCAGAATCATGTTCATCCCATGCCGGGTGGCCACCCGGATGTAATCCTCCAGGATGGTAAAGAAATCGTCGCTGAACATCTTGACCCGATGCAGGTCACACAGGCAATCCGCATGGAACCAGTTGGTATACAGCAAGGATTGCTCCGGCAACAGCGCCTCCAGCAGGGTCACGGTGATCGTCTGCTGTCCCACGCACACCTGATTGCGCTGGTCGTAAAAGCGCACCGTCACCGGATAGGTGCCGGCCGGCAAGGGTTCCCCATCCTCATTGACGGTAAACCACAGGCTCTGCCAGCTGTCCTCCACGGCGGTGATGAGGTGTTTTTCCCCCTTCTCGTACCACCGGGACGTCCACACGCTTTCATCCGCTACCGGAGGATTATGCAGACGACGGCGCAATACGTCGGGATAAAGGCCGGGCTGGGTGCGTTCCCCCAAGCCGTCACCACCGTTGCGAGGTTTGAGCAGAGGCACGTAGTCCACCCGATAATGGCAGATAGGCAGCTCTCCTGCCTCAATATGCAAATAAAGCGGAATATTGCCGTCGTCGGTCTTATAGGCGATCTGAAAAGAAAACGGCTCATTGCGCAGCACCGTGCCGCCGGTATAGGTCACCTGCGGTACTTCCTCGGGATATACCTTATGAAGCGAGCTGAGCGTCTTGGTTATCAATGCCATCTTAACATCCCCCATTATCTTCATTTTTACAGACATATCATACCACGAAAAAAACCAAAAAGTCAATAGAGAGCGCCTTTTTGCCGTGGGAATACACCACCGGCAAATAAAGAAAGGGACGTGCACCGTCATCGGGCACGTCCCTCCCCTTACGAAGGAGTTATTTACTTGAACAACGGCATCAGATCGCTCATGTCGAACTCGCCGTCCACGGCGCTGGCGCTGGCCAGAGTGGTATCAACCTCATAGGCTAACACACGCACATCGGGAGATTCATACTTCTTTTTCATACGGTATTCCTCCCTTACTCTTCGGTGAACCAGGTCACGCTATGTCCCTGGTTGGTAGCCGCTTCATACAGCATCTGTGCCGTCACATCGGATACGGTGTCGCCGTACACGGTTACCTCATTTATACCGTCGGTGATGACCATGTAGGAACGCCAGGTCAGCTGCAGCCCGGTGGCCATCTCCTTGTTCATGTTTTTGACCAGCACGCTGTAACGTACGGTGTTGTTCTCCAGACGCCAATAGCTCTGCAGCTGGTCACCGGTAACGTAGTTTTTCATCTTGTAACTCGTGGCGTCATCCAAGGTGGGGATACCGCCCTCTCCGGTGTTAAAGCTGTAATTAAGCAGAACGCCACGTCCTACTACCGTCCAGGTGGTGTTGTCATACAGCACCTTGGCGGGATCATTGTCCACGCAGACGTAGTCCGCCGCTACACGCAGGGCGGTACACGGATTGCCGTTGTGGTTGTAAACGGCGCTGCCAAGCTTGCCGTTAAGGCTGCCCACCTTGCCGCCGGTATACAGCATACCGCCTTTAAAGGTGGTTACGGGAGATGCCGGCACGTACTCGGTAACCTTGACATCATCCACATAGAAGTAACCGGTGTCGGAGGTGGCGGTGGCAAAGGTAGCGCCCAAGGTCAGATAGGCGGTATCCTGACCGGACACGCCCACGATGGTGATCTTAGTCTCCACCGGCGTCCACACACCGGCAGGCAGGTCCAGTACCGTCTCCTTTTCCAAGGCACGAACGCCCCAGGTCACATCATTAGCATTTTTGACCGATGCAATGCGATATTTAACCTGAGTGGTGGTAGCGGTGTACAACCAAGCCGACACCACGTAAGTCTTACCTTTTTCAAATGTCTGCCACGCCCCGTCGGGGGTCAGCACCACCGTCTGAGGAGTCTCGTGCAGGGATTTGGCGCCCTTGCTGGTCAGCTTAATGGCATGAAAGCCGCCGGGGGTATGGTTATAATCCGCCGATACCTCACGGCCGTCGCCGTTACCGGCGATGCCACTGGAAGAGGCAGCGTGCTTTTTGGCCTCGTAGCTCTCGTACGACTGGTAGTCAAGGCCGGAGAAATCCACGTACTCCTGCACACGCATATCATCTACATAAATGGCACCGGTAGCCGAGGTGGAGGCCGAGAAGGTAGCACCCACCGTCAGATAAGCGGTATCCTGCCCGGACACACCGCTGAGGGTCAGATCGGTGACCAGCCGCGTCCACTCACCGGCAGGAAGATCGGTGACGATCTCCTTCTCCAGCGTGCGCACGCCCCAGGAGACGTCGTTGGGGTTTTTCACGGAAGCCACGCGGTATTTGATGGAGATGGCCGTCTCGGAGTACAGCCACACAGACACCGTGTAGCGGGTGCCCTTGTTGAGCACCAAACGGGTACCATCCTCCCCCAACGCCACCGTCTGGGGCGTTTCCGCCGAAGACTTGTAGCCGTTAAGGGTCAGCTTGATCGCCTTGCTGCCGCCGGGGGTGTGATTATAGTCAGCCGACACCTCACGGCCGTCGCCGTTACCGGCAATGCCGGCATCGGAAGACGGATATTTCTGCGCTTCAAAGCTCTCGTAAGTCTGCGTACCGTATGTCACCGGTGCCTCTGCCGAAGCAGACAGTCCCACCGCCAAAGTAGGCAACAACACCACCAGGGACAACAGCACGCTCCAGAGCCGATTTCTGCTTGCGCTCATCATGTAAAAACCTCCTTGCTACTCAAAATAATAAGGATTCTACTGCTATTATAAAACCTTATACACCTCTTGTGGAATAGCAGGACATTGGTGGTTTGACAATAATTTGCCATAGAAAAATCATCTTGTTTTGAGAATATGATCCTGACGATCCAGGCGGTAGATACGGGCGTAGTCCACCAGCTGGGTCTCGTAGAAGGAGGATACATCCTCCAAGCAGTCATAGGGATCAAAGCCTCCCACGTTCCAGGTGTATTCTCTGGTACCCACACCGTTGGCCAGCTTAAGCACCGTACCCCCTCGCAGGGCATCGTAGTCAGTGCCGGCAATAGGATGGGTGTAGGTGCAACGCCCGTCAATATAGTAGGCCACTTCATCCGACAGCCACCGGAAGCCAATATAATGGAACCCGTCGTAGAAATGCTCACCCTTCTCCGGGGTAGTCCAAGTCTCACTGATGCCAGCGCCAAAATGAGTGCGATAGGTGGCTTCAGAGGGTCCCTGATGCCAGGAGATGGCGGCGTGAATAAAGGCATCCTTACCAAAGTTCTCGTAGATGTCAAACTCCGGGGCATCCGCATAATTAAGGCCATCCCAATGCGTCCACACGGCAGAGCAGGCACCGTTGCGGGTGGCCGGTACCATACGCACCTCCAGCAGACCGTAGCGGAAGTACATCCGATCCTGCGTGGTCAAACGGACAGCATCATAGCCGTAGGGCGCCCACTTGGTAATCTCCCACAGCATACCGTCCTTTACCCAGTAGTTTTCACCATACTTGCCCGGCCGGCGCTGTTCGTCCCATTGATCGTCACCCAGCTTGGTGGGGCCGGCGGTGGTATCACCGGAAATGTACCATTTTTTCTTGAGTGCCTTTTCGTTGGCGGCGTCGCTGCCCTCGTTATAATCAAATTCTTCCGACCAGCCCAGACCGTAACCGCCGTCCAGAGTATACCCACCACCGTAGCTACCGGTGGCAGCAAAACCGGCCGGGAGGACAGCCTTATCCTTAAGTACCGTTTCCATGGCCTGCACGGCGGCATTGACTGCATGGGAGGAACCGCCGTTTATCTGCAGATGGCCACCCTTGACCGTGATGGCATAGGCAGCATAATCCCCCTTGAGATAACCGCTATCCTCCACACCGACAAATCGGGTCTCGTCAGCATTCCACAGCGCATCCACGCCGTCATTCTGCGGACCTACCTGAATATCGTGAGCCGAAGCGGATCCCCCTCTCACCATGGGGAGTACATAACCGGTCTTGTGCATCAAGAACTCCTGCAGGTGCTCGGCGGAGGCCACCTCCCAATAGGAAGGATGCCGCTGAATGCGGATGGTAAAGGCAGCCGCATTGGCACCGTCGATGAGTAAGGGAGCCTTCTTGTCCCGATGCACCACATTAAGGGAGGCCGGGACAGCGGACTTGTCGTCCTTGCAGTAGGTGGTCAGGAAGTTATCCACCGCCTGCTGCAAAGCACTCACATGAGCCGCGGCAATGTATACCTTGGTGCCCACACGACGGATGATATAATCATCAGCATTGTTCACCCGGTAGCCCTTGAGGTCCTCATATAACTGAGCAGATAACGCCAGGCCGTCCACCTTGCCTACGATGATCTCGTAATCGGTGCGACGGTGGTTCTCGTTGCGCAAAACAACCTCGGTGTCCAGTATCTCTTCCATGCGAGTGCGCAGATGCTGTACCACCGCCTGCTCGGTGGCAGAGGCATCCGACTGACGCACCACCACAAAGCGAGAAGCCAGGTTGTCGATAAAGCTCAGCGCCTCGGCTTTGGGTTGTTCAGTGGTGCCGGAGCCATGGGAGGTCCCGGGAGTGGTATCCACGTCCACATTGCCGCCGTTGGATACAGCCTCGTCGTCCGGTGCCGGTGTGACGTCCTCCGCCCGATTGGCTTCGGCATCCAGAGTCACGCTGATGATAATGCAGTCCCCGGCCGTGACCGGAATACCGGTGATCGCCGGGTAGCTCAGCGTGGTAACCGCCGTGCCATCGCCGGCCGTGGCGTTACATAGGGTGCCACTCCATAGGGTGCGGCTGTTGGCGATGATACTCACCGCCGCTTGACGAGGGGTGCCGTCCTCGGCCAAAAAGCCGGTGTTAACACCACCCACCGCTTCCACGGCCGTCACAGTGCCCGCCGGGATCTGCAGCACACCCGTCCGATCGACGGTATAACACAGGCCCTCCTGGGCGGTACCTCCCACCGTCAGCAAGACGCCCTTGTCCGGCAAAGAAGCCGTTCCGTAAGGGGTCACCATCAGCCGCGCCGTGTCATAGGGCATGAGCGACACGGTACGATCCGCACTAAACAGGTAGGCGTTCGTCTTTTTGACGGTGGCGCCAACGCCATTCTGCCAACGTGACAGATCGTAGATCGCCCGTAGCGCCCATTGCTCACCGGTGCGGTAAGCCCATTGCCAGCCGGTATTTCCTGACAGCGACGTCAAGGAGGCGTTGTCGTAGTCAGACTGCATCGCCTTGTTGAGATCGTTATAGGCTACCACCACGTCACCGTTGTCGTAAGCGTAAACAGGATTGAGAGCCACAGAAAGCTGGGGTACCTGCTTGCCACCGTCGTCGGTGGGGACAGACGTTGTCGGGGTATCGGCGCAACCCACCGCCAGAGACAGCAGCAGCGCCACGGTAGTCAACAGAGCACATATACGGTATTTCATGCCATCACGCCTCCTCTCCAGTGATTCGTTTCCTTCGGCGCAGCAGAAGGAAGGTCAACACCGCACCGCCTGCGACTACCACCACGGCGGCAATCAAGATAAGCACCAGCTGTACAGATGTCGTTCCCTCGGGGGTGGGGGTGTCCCCTGCCGGTTTGTCTGCCGGCACTTGCTCCGGCGGAATGAACGTAGGACGCTGCCCGATGTCCATGCCGGGCGTCTCTTCCGGCTCCGCCGGCGGCTGCGGTTTCGGTTCCGCAGGGGCGGACGGGGCAGACGGCGTCACCATGGTGATCGGCCGCCACTTAGCGTACAACAGAAGATCACCCTGCAGAGGCGTAGCGAAGTCATACGTATTCTTCAATGCTTTATCCGTATACCAGCCAAGGAACTCATACCCTTCCCGATAAGGATCAGCAGGAGCCTCCACCGTGCCATACAAGGTGCCGGTTATCGGCTCTACCTTTTCGCCACCGTTGCTGTCAAAGGTGACGGTCACCTCGGTCAGGCGCAGCACGGTCAGGTCGTCCAACAGCACGGTAGGGGTGGTAGAATCCATCACGTAGGTATTGAAGCGCAGCGCTAACGCCGTGGGCTGGTCGCCGGTGGCGAGAACACCGCTGACCTGCGTCCACTCGTTCTGCACCACTTCCTGGGTGATCTTGTTCCACTCGTAAGCATTGTCGGACACGCCGCCCAGAGGCAAGGCGCCCACATCCACCCTGAAGGGATTAAAATCGTTGTCCTGATTGACGTAGAAACGCACCATGTACGACGCATTCGGCTCCAGATACAATATCCCATGAGGAGAGGTCGGATCGTACAGCAGAGCGTAAGATTGATTGTAGTTCCAAGAGACCGGATTAGCACGCAGATAACCGTTGCCAGAATGAGCATGGGCGACGTCGCCACTCACATAAGACAGCTGACCGTTATCCTGGGTCAGATGGTTAGACGCACTGTAATAGGTGGGGAGAAAACCTTCTTCAAAGTCCAGAGTCAAGCCATCTTGGACATAGAGGGGGGTGTCGTAGTCCCCCTCCACCACCCGGGCATACAGGGTGGTATCCACCGCCGGGTAGACCGCCGTCTCGTACTTGTGGGTAAAGGCGGCATCGGTGTAGAAGCCCTCCAGCTCGTAGCCGGCAGGCACCTCCGTAGCCGGATAAGCCACCGCCGCACCGGGGACTCCTGCACGGGTGGCATAGACGGTACCGTCTTTAATGAAGGTGATGCCGGCGCATGTGCCGTCCAACACCTCCACGATGACGTTGTCCAGGTACACCGCATGTCCCTTGGAAGAGGACTCACTGGTGGAGATACGGGCGCACAGGGTCAGGTAGATATACCCATCCTGCAGGGCAACGAAGCTTTCCTCTGCCCGGCCCCATTCCTCGGCTACTCCATGAATATCGTGGCGTGACAGCTTCTGGGCATTGCCGAAGCCGTCGCCGGCAGTCGCAGACGACACCGCTGCTCCCACGTACGAATGGGCGCTGGGCAGTTCGTCACACCGGTAGCTGTAGGTCAACCGGTACTTGGAACCAGCCTTCACAACGAAAGGAGTGCCGTCCGGATTCATCAAAGCCACCGCATGGTAGGCGGTGCCGTTCTCCTGCACAAAGGGGTCATTGACCAGCCGCAAAGCACCGTCACCGGTCTCGGCGTTAAAGCCAGCGTCCTTCATCCAGGTGGCCGTTGCCGTCATGTTGCCACGGCTCACCGCCGTGGTGGGATCGTCGTTCTCATAAGGGTTAGCGGTATACTCATTCTCCTCGAATCCGGTAGTCAGAGATTGGGGAGTGGCCGGCACCGCCACCCAACGGGCAGTCAGATCCAGAACAGACACCCCGGTGGGAAGAGCCGTCTCCGCCGTATACAAGGTGGTACCGTTATACCAACCGCCAAACAGGTAGCCTGCCTTCGTGCTGGCATTGAGATAGCCCAACGATGTGCCGGCAAAAGCCTTGCGGCTCTCCACCGCCGAGCCACCGTCCGCATGGAAGTTGACGGTGATGAGGTCGTCGGGCACCAACAGTTCCACGTCATCCAGATAGATGAACGCCGGCTTCGTATCGCACCCGGCAAATCGAGCACCCACCGTCAGAAAAGCGGTACTGTCAGCAGAATGACCCTTCACAATGACCTGGGTGGTGATCTTGGTCCACACACCGGCAGGCAGGGTCACGGTGCCCTTCTGCTCTTCGTTGTTCTTGCCGGCGTAGAGATTGGTCGCCGACACGGTAGAACCCACCAGCCAGGTGATCTCTCGCTCGGCATCGGAATAAAGCCAGAAGGACAGCGTATAGCAATCCCCTCGTGACACCGGATGATCCGTTCCATTGAGGGGCAGAACGGTTCGAGCGTAGTAGTCGATATTATAGTTATTCACATTAAGCTTGACAGACTTGGTGCCGCCGGCGGTATGGTTCTGCTCTGCCGACACCTCCCGACCGGAGCCGTTACCGTGGATACCGGTATCCTCCTGGCCGTGGATCTTCACCTCGTACTCTTCGTAATTCTGCAAGCCGTAGGTGAACCCCGGCGTAATCACCTCGGTGGCTTTCACGTCGTCCACATAGAAATAGCCGGTGTCGGAGGTGGCGGTGGCAAAGGTAACGCCCAGCGCCAGATAGGCGGTATCCTGACCGGACACGCCCACGATGGTGATCTTAGTCTCCACCGGCGTCCACACACCGGCAGGCAGATCCAGCACCGTCTCCTTTTCCATGGTACGAACGCCCCAGGATACGTCGTTAGGGTTCTTCACCGAGGCGATACGATATTTGACCGATACCGCCTTGGCGGTATATAGCCAAGCGGTCAGGGTGTAGGTCTTGCCTTTTTCAAACGTCTGCCGTGACCCGTCGGGGGTCAGCACCACCGTCTGTGGAGTCTCGTAGGTTGACTTGGCACCCACGCTGGTCAGCTTAATGGCATGAAAGCCGCCGGGGGTATGGTTATAATCCGCCGACACCTCACGGCCATCACCGTTACCGGCAATGCCGGTATCGGAAGCCGGGTGTCTCTTGGCCTCAAACCCTTCGTACGACTGGTAGTCAAGGCCGGAAAAATCCACGTACTCCTGCACCTGCATATCATCCACATAGATAGCGCCGGTAGCCGAGGTGGCCGCCGAGAAGGTAGCACCCACCGTCAGATAAGCGGTATCCTGCCCGGACACACCGCTGAGGGTCAGATCGGTGACCAGCCGCGTCCACTCACCGGCAGGAAGGTCGGTGACGATCTCCTTCTCCAGCGTGCGCACACCCCAGGAGACGTCGTTGGGGTTTTTCACGGAAGCCACGCGGTATTTGATGGAGATGGCCGTCTCGGAGTACAGCCACACAGACACGGTGTAACGGGTGCCCTTGTTGAGCACCAGACGGGTACCATCCTCCCCCAGCGCTACCGTCTGGGGCGTTTCCGCCGAAGACTTGTAGCCGTTAAGGGTCAGTTTGATCGCCTTGCTGCCGCCGGGGGTGTGGTTATAGTCAGCCGACACCTCACGGCCGTCGCCGTTACCGGCAATGCCGGTATCGGCGGCCGGGTACTTCTTCACCTCAAAGCCCTCGTAAGTCTGCAGTCCAAACGCTGTCGGGGTGTCCGCCCGGGTAGGCAGTCCCACCACCAGATGGGACAACAATACCGTCAGGGATAAAACCGCCCCCAAAAAACGGGTATATCGCACCTTTTCACTCATACCAGACCCTCCTTAGTAGCCTTGATCTACTTTTATTATAGGAGTTGCCGCTGGCTTGTGGAATAGCCAAATATTCGAGATTTACAAACATTCTGCCATACGCCTTTACACCGTCATCCAGATGTGCTACAATTAAATACACGTAATAAGGAGGGATCACCGTGGCAAGACGGTTTACCATTGATTACGAAAAATATTTCCCCCTCATGCAGGCGACCAACTTCGGGCACGAAATCTGCGAGCCGCTTCACACCGCCGGCGCCCGGGTTCACAACGAGTGGCTGGTGCATTACGTCGTGTCAGGATCTGGTATTTTCCAGACCAAAACCGATACCTACCACCCAAAAGCCGGGGATATGTTCATTATTCACCCCGATCAATGGGCGTACTATGCAGCCGACAAGGACGACCCTTGGACGTATATGTGGATTAACTTCTACAGCGACATGGAGATGCCTCGATGCCTACAGCAAGATATCCTTACCGACCCCCGCATCGGACGGTTATTTCATTCTCTCTATAAGGAAGCGCAGACATGTCGACCGGAAGATCGGTCCTATCTGCTTTACGGCAAGCTGTTTCAGCTCTTTGGCCTGCTAAACGATATGGATGCCCAAACCACCACCGATGACGGAACGTACCCCAAGCCAACCAACCACCAGCTCATCCATCAAGCGGCTTGGTTTATACGCAACAACTGTCTGAAGAGCATTACCGTAGAGGATGCTGCCAATCACATCCACATGGAATACTCCCACTTTCTCACCCAATTTCGCCAGATCATCGGCATCACTCCTGGTAAGTACCTGGCCAACATCCGATTGGCGCATGCCGCCTATTATCTGCTGCACACCGAACGCTCCACCAAGAGGATAGCAGACGAATTGGGGTACAGCGACCCCGGCACCTTCTCCCGAGCATTTAAGAAACAGTACGGGCTATCCCCACAGGAATACGCCCAGATCTACCGTCTTCACGCACAATAAAAGAAAACGCACACGGCTGTGTGCGTTTTCTTTTTCTCTTTATTCTGCTTTACGGGCCTCGATGACCTTGGCCGCCACCGGCTGAGGAGCTTCCTCATACCGTTCGAAAGCGAGGGTGAACCAGCCTCGGCCCTGGGTGGTGGAACGCAGCATGGTAGCGTAATCCCCCATCTCGCCCTGAGGCACCTCTGCCTCAATGCAGGTCAGCTCATCCTCCGCCGGATGCATGCCCAGCACACGGCCACGGCGCTTGTTGATATCGCCCATAATATCGCCGGTGTTATCCGACGGCACATAAACCTTAAGATTGCTGATCGGCTCCAGCAGATAGGCGCCTGCCTGCTCAATGCCGGCCTTATAGGCCAGAGAAGCGGCGGTCTTAAAGGCCATTTCAGAGGAATCTACCGGATGATAGGAGCCATCCAGCAGGGTAGCTTTGACACCCACCAGCGGATAGCCGGCCAGCACGCCCTCACGGGAACAATCCTGCAGGCCCTTTTCTACCGCCGGGAAGTAGTTCTTGGGGACAGCACCGCCGAACACCTTCTCCTCGAACACCAGCTCCTCACAATCCCACGGCTCAAACTCGATCCACACGTCACCGTATTGACCGTGACCGCCGGACTGTTTCTTGTGCTTGCCCTGCACCTTCACCTTACGGCGAATGGTCTCACGGTAGGCGATCTGCGGCTCTTCCAGCACCACCTCAGCCCCAAACTTGGATTTAAGCCGGGACACGATAACGTCCAGATGCTGTTCACCCATACCGGAAAGGATCAGCTGACGGGTCTCGGTATTCTGCTCCACCGTAATGGTGGGGTCTTCGTCCTTGAGGCGGCTCAGGCCGGTGGACACCTTCTCCTCCTCGCCTTTTTTGACCGTCTTGACCGCCATGGAAAGGCAGGGGATATCGAAGGGAACTCCGGGCAGGGTCACCGGACACTCGGGGTCACACAGGGTATCGCCGGTGCCGGTGCTGGCCAGCTTAGCCACCGCACCGATGTCGCCGGCCACCACGCAGGGGGTCTCCTCCTGCTTTTTGCCTCGCACGGTGTACAGCTTACCCAGTCGCTCGGTCACGCCGGTGCGAGGGTTGAGCAACGCCATGTCGGGCGTAACCTTGCCGCGGATAACCTTAAAGTACACCATCTTACCCACAAAGGGATCCACCACCGTCTTAAACACGGTGGCCACGGTGGGGGCATCCTCACGAACCTCCAGCACCACCGGATCGCCCTTGGGGTCCACACCGGTCTCGCCAGCTACCGACTCCGCCCAGGGAGCCAGCCAAAGCAGTCCGGTCAGCAGCTGGTCGATAGCCTGCAGCTCCTGGGCAGAGCCGCAGAACACCGGTGCGATCTCGCCCTTACGCACGCCATGGGCAATGCCGTCGATCAGCTCATCCGGAGTAAACTCTTCGCCGGAAAAATACTTTTCCATCAGCTCCTCGCTGGTCTCTGCCACCGCTTCGTACATGGCGGTACGCAGACCCTCCAGACGATGGCCCATATCCGGAATGGGCACCTGCGTAGCCTTACCGTCGGCGTAGGTATAGGCACGATACTCCAGCAGGTTAACATAGCACTGTACCTTGTGATCCACCACGTAAGGCACTACCAGCGGACAGACCATGGGGCCAAACTTGGCCTTAAGCTCTTCAAACACCTTATAGAAATCAGCGCTCTCACGATCCAACTTGTTAATAAAGAAAATGGTGGCGATGCCCTTCTTCTGGGCGGCGGCAAAGGCTTTTTCGGCACCTACGGTCACGCCGCTTTTGCCGGAGACCACCACCACCGCACTACCGGCGGCACGGATACCTTCCCGTACACCGCCCACAAAGTCGAACAGACCGGGGGTATCCAGCCAGTTCATCTTGGTGCTTTTCCACTCGATAGGAACCAAAGAAGTAGACACCGACACCTGACGACGGATCTCCTCCGGATCAAAGTCACTGACGGTATTGCCATCCGCAATGCGTCCCAGCCGATCCAGCTGACCGGTCAGATAGCAGGCCGCCTCCGCCAACGACGTTTTGCCGGAGCCGGCGTGGCCCACCAGAGCCACGTTGCGGATCGTTTTAGCAGTGTAGGTTTTCATGCATGCACGCCCTTTCTATAACCCACTATTGGCGCTTTTTGGCGAAAATAGGGGTAATTTGTACAAAATTTTTCAACAAACTGACGCTTGTTTATATGATTATAATATAAAATTGAAAAGATTACAACTGTTTTTATGGTGAATTTTTCACAAAAAATAGATTTTTTCTTTACCCTGCAAAAAAAGAGGACGGACACCGGGTGTCCGTCCTCTTACAAGGTTTACTTATTGATTCATAAATCTCTCATGTGCCGCACGCAGTTCCTTGCTGGTCTCTTCCGGGCAGGTGGGGTTGCAATGCGCCCAAGCACCGGTCTCGCTGGAGGCATTGTACTTGACCTTGGTAGCGCTCCGCATCGGCGGATAGAAAGCGATGTGCCAATGGTACTGATGGGACAGATCTTCGCCGTTCACCGGCTCGTTGTACATGCACATCATGTAGGGGAACTTATAGTCAAACAAGCTATCCAGCATGCCGGCAGTCTGCCGCAGAGTTTCGGCCAGGCAGGAGCGCTCCTCGGCGGTGAACTGGGTGATGTTGGACTTATGGGTGTTGGCCATCACGTACACGCCGTAGGGGTACTCGGAAAAATAGGGCAAGAACACGGTAAAGTGCTCGTTACGGAAGATGATGCGGCGGCCGTCTGCCACCTCATGATCCAGCCAATCACAGAACAGGCACTTGCCTTTCTCCTCATAATGCCGCTTGGCGTTCTCCACCTCCAACTCCAGCTTTTTGGGCAGGAAGGAGTAGCCATAGATCTGACCGTGCGGATGCGGCATGGTCACCCCCACCACATCTCCGCGGTTTTCAAAGATAAAGACATATTTGATCTTATCGTCGGCGCTCAGTTCGGCATATCGCTCAGCCCACAGATCCACCAGCTTGGTGATGTGTTCCCGTGGCAGCTCGGGTAAGGTCACGGTATGCTCCGGAGAATACAGGATGACCTCGCATTTGCCATAGCAGGGAGCAGCCTCGAAGAAATCGTCCGCCACATCGTCCGGTGCCGGCGGATCCTGAGACAATGCCGGAAAATCATTGTCGTACTTGAGCACATCAAAGGTGTCCGGCACCTTACCGCTGCCCGGGCAGAAGGGACAGTAGTCCTTAGGCATCTGGGGACGATTCTGCCGATGGGAGGCGATCATGATCCAATCATTGGTCAGGGGATGTTTGCGCAGTTCAGCCATTGTCGCTAGTCACCTTTCATCATTATTCAGCCGCTTTGAGCATCACGCCACCGCAGGGGCGGATGTTGAGCACGTGGCAGGAGCCAGCGCCAAAAACTGCCTCAATGGCCGTCTTAAACTGTTCCAGCTTGTGCAGGGGCACGAAGTTCTGGGTGGTGCCGCCGAAGCCACCGCCGTGGACACGCCATGCGCCACAGCCTTCCAGCTCACGCTGTGCCAAAGCCAGCGCCAAAGACATGCTCTGCTCTTTGATATCGCAATTGGCGTATACGTTCTGCAGATACTGGAAAGAGGAGGTGCCGGAGGCAATGACCAGCCGCTTAAAGGTATCAAAATCGCCCTCCTGCAAAGCCTTGACCTGGGCAGCCACCCGTTCATTTTCGTTAAAGAAATGGAAGGCACGCAGCACCGCCCGGTCGCCGTGCTCCCGACGAAGCGCTGGCATGTTGGCCAGCAGCGCCTGCAAGGAGCTTTCCCGTAACACCGACACCCCCAGAGAAGCGGCTACCGCCTTCATCTCCCCGGGAACAGCGGCGTATTCCGCCGTCAGATCAGCATGATCGCCGCCCACATCCACGATGCACAAGGCGTGATCCACCGCCGAGAAATCAAACTCCACCTGCTCAATGACGGGGGCGGCAGGGTCCGCAAAGTCGATGGTAATAATGTTGCCCACAGAGGAAGCCATCTGATCCATCAGGCCGCAAGGCTTGCCAAAAAACACGTTCTCGGCATACTGGGCGATCTGCGCCACCTCCACGGCGGATACACGGCCTTCGTTATACAGATGGTTGAGAATAACACCGATGAGCACCTCAAAAGCCGCCGAAGAAGACAAGCCGGAGCCCTTGAGAACGTTGGAGGTGGTGTATGCATCAAAGCCATCCACCCTATATCCCAGATTGGCAAACCGGGCGGCCGTGCCGCGGATAAGGGAGCTGGAGGAGTTCTTTTCGTTCTCCACCGGCTGCAGCTGGGACAGATCCACATCATCCAGAGGGAAGCCTTCCGACTGCACACGGATACGTCCCACCGCAGGACGAGCCACCGCAATCACGTCCAGATCCACACTGCCGGCAATGACACGACCGTGGTTGTGGTCGGTGTGGTTGCCACTAATCTCGGTGCGGCCGGGAGCAGAGAACAGGAACAGCTCCTCTTCCCCATCGCCATAGGTCTTGACAAAGCCCTCCACAGCGGCAATATACCGGGCGCACTGTTCTTCCACCCGGGCGGCACCGTACATAAAAGCCAGGGTATCGTCGTATTTTCCTTCCTGTATACGGCGTATCAAGGTTGCGGATGCTGACATAGGTCATCTTCCTTTCTCGCTTTTTCTCTAATTACATTATAGATTATCACCAAAAAAGGTCAACCCTTTTATTTATCATTTGTATGGACAAATGTTGCATTGTGTGTTATGATAAAAAGGAAAGGGGGGCAACCCTATGGAAATCAGCCGATACTCCTTTAAAGATACCTTGAAGGAAAACGCCGGTCTGTCGGTGTATAATACCGGCTACGAGCAGTGTCAAAAGAACTACTGCTGGGGACCGGCATTGCGTGATCATTACCTCATCCACTATGTATCCCACGGCAAGGGCACCTTTGTGTGTAACAAGCACTCTTATGAACTTAAACAAGGGGATATGTTCTTCATCGCCCCCGGACAGCTGGTCAGTTATCGGGCGGATCAGCAGGAGCCATGGGCGTACTGCTGGGTAGGCTTTAACGGTACCGATGCCCGACGTCTGGTGACCATGGCGGGCTTTTCCACCGCCCAGCCGGTGCTCACCGCCGTCGATCCGGAGGAGACCAGCCGCCGTCTGCTACGCATTGCGGAGGTTAGCGGCAACACGGCCGCCAGCGATGCAGAGATGGCCGGCTACCTGTATCTGTTCCTGGCCTGTCTTATCCAGCATAACGATCGGCACGCCACCACCGATCCCCATCAGGAATACGTGGCGAACGCCCTGCGGTTTATCCAGTATAACTACGCCAACGACATTGGCGTCAACGACATAGCCCAGTACGTAGGTATCAGCCGCAGTCAGCTGTACCGGGCGTTTCTGCAGGATTTTGGAGTATCTCCCCACAGCTATCTGCAAAAGTACCGCATCAACGAAGCGTGCAGTCTGCTGCATAATATAGGCATCTCCATTGCGGAGGTAGCCGGTTCGGTTGGCTTTAACGACCCTCTCTATTTCTCCCGGGTGTTCAAGGCTATCAAGCGATGCACCCCCTCCGAATACCAACGGCGCAATGCGCACGTATAAAGAAAAAAGCCGCCCCCGTGTGGGGTGGCTTTTCTCCTTTACGTGACGCGTTCCATTTCCTCGCGCAAACGGCGGATAATGCGCTTTTCCAGCCGGGAGATATAGGACTGGGAAATGCCCAGGCAATCGGCCACCTCCTTCTGGGTGTGTTCCTTTTCCCCACAGATGCCGAATCGCAGCTGCATGATCCGCTGCTCTCGCTTGGACAACCTTGCCACACACCGCATAAGCTGCTGCCGTTCCGCCTCCTGTTCCATATCCCGGCTGACCGTATCCGGGTCACTGCCAAGGATATCCGACAGCAATAATTCATTGCCATCCCAATCCACATTAAGCGGTTCATCCAGCGAGATCTCTCCCCGTTTCTGCGCATTTTTGCGCAGATGCATGAGAATCTCGTTTTCGATACACCGGGAGGAGTAAGTGGCCAGCTTAATGTTGCGTCCGGGGCAGAAGGTGCGCACCGCCTTGATAAGCCCGATGGTGCCGATGGAGATCAGATCCTCCAGCCCCACTCCGGAGCTTTCAAACTTCCGGGCAATATACACCACCAGACGCAGATTGTGGGTGATGAGCCGGTCCCGTGCCTCGTCATCTCCCTGCCGGAGCCGGTCAAGCAGCTCATTTTCCTCCTGCACCGACAACGGTGCAGGCAACACATCGCTCCCGTTGATGTAATGTACCGGTTCTCCCCACAGCCACCACCATAGCCGCCATAACAGACCTTGCCATCGCTTCATCGTTATCACCCTTTTATGTAAGATAGTCGCTCAAGGCGGTTCCCAACAAGCCTCTGTATTCCCCTCGACCCAGGCGGTCACATACCGCCACATAGCACCGGGGCAGCTCCCGGTGCCCGGACGGGGTGAACACCGTCATCCCATCCGGGACAAAAGCCGGCAGCACACCGCTGCCGCCCACGCTGTCGTAGGGGATAAGGCGCCATCCGGCAGGCAGTTCCTCCACCGTCGGCAGAGGGAGCAACCCGGCCAGAGCGCCTCGGTCTATCACCACCACCGGGCATCCGGAAAAGGGCTCCGTCAGGTGATTGCCGCTGTCGTACAAGCAATCCACCCGGACGGTATGATGGCCCACCGTCAACGAAAGGAGAAACTCCCGTCCGGCAGGCGCCCGGCGGCGCACCACCCAATCCCATAGTCGCATCAAGCCGTAACACAGTCCGGTCAGCGCCACTAACCATAACGGCGGTACCGCATAATACACCTGACCGTTAAACACATAGAGGCCCGGCGGTGCCACGTAGTAGTACAACGCAGCGCACAACCCAGCCAAACCGGCGGACACGCCAAACAGCAGCAACAAGCGCCGGATAAACAGCCGTCCCCCTTCCCATCGGAAGGAGATCCACACCATCAATGCCGCCGTCACCAGCTTACAAGGGGCGGTGATCCAGACCGGCAACGCCGGCAACAGTAGAATCAGGCTCCCAGCCGCCCCCAGCAAAGCGCCCCACACCAATCGGCGGCCGGGCGTACCGGTGGCGGCCATCCGACGCACCAACAGTAACAGTAAAAAATCCACCCAGCCGTTCACGATCAGCAGCATATCCACATATATAACCATCACGCATCCGTCCTTTACCCTTATTATACTCCCCCGGCTTGCCGCTTTTTGCCGAAACAAGGTAGGAGCAAAAATAAGGACAACCGGGTGTTTACATAAGGAGTAAAGTATGGTAAAATACCATCTAAAGGATGTGGAAACGATGGAAACCTTGCGTTTGGATGAACTGGCCGCCCGACAGTTTGGCACCGATGTGGCCACCGCCGCCGCCCTCATTATGGAGGGCCGCGTCTATATCGGGCACGTGCCGGCGGATAAGCCCGGTACCGCCGTTCCTATGGATACCCCCTTGATCCTCCGGGAAAAGGCCAAAAAATACGCCAGCCGTTCCGGCTACAAGCTGGAAAAAGCCCTGGCGCATTTCGGCATCGATCCCACCGGGCTTACCGTGTGTGATATCGGAGCCAGCAATGGGGGCTTTACCGATTGTCTGCTGCAGAGTGGCGCCGCACACGTGTTTGCCGTGGACGTGGCCTACGGGATCCTGGCGTGGGAATTGCGGCAGGATGAACGGGTCACGGTGCTGGAGCGCACCAATGCCCGGCATTTGACCCCGGAGCACCTGCAAAATACCGTCTGCGACATGGTGACGGTGGACGTGTCCTTCATCTCCCTCAAAAAGATCTTTCCGGCCATCCGGCGCATCGTGAAGGACGACCGTCCGGTGGTGACCCTGATCAAGCCCCAGTTTGAGGCTCGCCCCAACCAGCTGGGCAAGAACGGTATCCTCCGCGATCCGGAGGGTACCCTGCCGCCTCTGCTGGCGGACATTTTTGCCTCGGCGGCGGAGAACGGCCTGTTTCTGCAAGGGCTGACCGTTTCCCCCATCCACGGCACCAACGGCAACGTGGAATATCTGGCCTATTACCGCACCGAGCCTGCCGCATCGGCTGATGCGGAACGTCTCATCCATGAGGTGCTGTCCCAGCAGCCGGATGTATAGCCAACTTGACATTCCTTTGTCTCTTAAGTATAATGAACGGGAACAAGGAGGGCGGTTATATGAAGCGTTTACTTGTGATCAGTCTGGTTTTGCTCCTGCTGCTGGCCGGGTGTGGCACCGGTCAACGAGATGGCCATCTGACGGACATCTCTACGGTTACGGTGGAGGATCTATCCGCTTTATTTGATGAAAATCTGCACTGTGTTAAAAACATACTGGTGTTGGGAGCGTTGCCCCACACCAATACGCCGGTCAAAAACGGGCACATCTACCCGGTCACCAACAGCGTGTATCACCGTTATCAAGAGCTGAAAGACTACCTGCAAACGGTGTACACCGCCACCGAGGTTGCCCGGCTGCTGGAAAGCAGTGAAAACCCCTTGTATTTGGAAATCGACGGAGTTCTTTGTGTGGATATCCATCGCATCGGCGGCAAGGAATACAACGTCAACTGGGAGGGCTACTCTCTGGTAATTGACAGCGTCGATGACACGGCTTGTCGCTTTACCGTCACCGGAAAGATGCCCACTGCCGACGGCGGAGAGGAGCCCTATGCCATCACCGGCAGTGCCGTGTGCGAAGAAGGGCAGCTGGTACTGGAAAAAATATTATATTAACAGAAAAAGCGAGGGACACAGCCGTGGGCTGTGTCCCTTTTGTTGACGTTATTTGACCTTGTAACCGGCCGCTTCGATGGCCGCCTTGATGGTGTCATCCGCCACATCGGTGTTCATGATGATCCGCACGGTGCCCTCCTGATGGCTGGGGATCGCCTCAGCGACTCCCGATAATCCTTCCAGAGCTTTTTTAACGTGGGCTTCGCAATGGGGGCACATCATACCCTCCACCTGCCATGTTTTTTCCATAACCGACACCTCCTTTTGTGCATGAAATCGAAAGCGGTTTAACCGCAAAGCGTTGGACACAACGCAAACGCTGGATACGCTCATAACAGCAGCGCCAAACATGGGACTAAGCTGCCATCCCAGCAGAGGTATAAACACGCCAGCCGCCAGAGGAATGCCTGCCATATTGTAGAAAAAGGCCCAGAACAGGTTCATGCGAATGTTCCGCAATACGGCCCGGCTCAGCCGGATGGCCTCCGGCACATCAGACAGACGGCTATGCATCAGTACCACATCCGCCGCATCCATGGCGATATCTGTTCCGGCACCGATGGCCATGCCAACGTCTGCTCTTGTCAGCGCCGGGGCGTCGTTGATGCCATCGCCCACCATCACGGTGGTGCCTTGCTTCATCAGCCGTCGGACAGCGGCTTCCTTATCTTCCGGCCGCACTTCGGCCAGCACCTCATCCACACCAACCTGCTGACCAATGGTGGCGGCGGTAATAGCATTGTCTCCGGTAAGCATAACCACCCGTAGCCCCATGCCTTTGAGGCGATCCACCGCTTCACGGCTGTCCGGCTTCAACGTATCAGCTACCGCCAGGATGCCCCACAGCCGGCCATCCACGGCAAAAAACAACGGAGTTTTCCCCTCGGCCGCCAACACTTCCGCCCGGGCCGCCACCTCCGGCGGCAACGTAACATGCTTCTCTATCATTCGGCGATTGCCGGCCATCAGCACCTTGCCATCCAGATGACCTTCCACCCCACTGCCGGGTAAGGTCTTAAAACCCGTCACCGGGGCAGCGGTCGCACCCTGCTCCATGGCATAAGCGCATACCGCCCGAGCCAAGGGATGTTCACTGCGGCTTTCCAGCCCATAGGCCACGGATAAAAGCTCCTCCTCCGACACAGACAGAGGCAGGATATCGGTCAAGCGGGGCTGACCGGTGGTCAGCGTACCGGTTTTGTCCAGCGCCACGATGCGGACACGCCCGGTGTGTTCCAGAGCAGCGGCAGTCTTAAATAGCACGCCATTGCGAGCCGCCACACCGCTGCCGACCATGATGGCCACCGGGGTGGCCAAGCCCAAGGCGCAGGGACAGCTGATTACCAGCACCGCCACGCCACGCATTAAAGCATATCCCCACGAATACCCCAACAGCAGCCACACGGTTAAGGTAACCGCCGCAATTCCCAGTACCGTGGGCACAAAAATGCCGGCTACCTTATCCGCCATCTTGGCAATAGGGGCCTTCGTGGAGGCGGCATCCTCCACCATCTGGATGATGCGTGCCAGCGTCGTATCCTCCCCTACGTGAGTAGCACGGCATACCAGATAGCCATCCCGGTTGATGGTGGCGGCGGAGACCGTATCACCGGGGGCCTTATCCACCGGCACGCTTTCGCCGGTCAACGCAGACTCGTCCACCGCACCGGTGCCTTCCTCTACCACGCCATCCACCGGCACTGCTGCGCCGGGCGGCACCGCAAAGCGGTCACCCACCTTCACCTGTTCCGCTGGCACCAGATGTTCCTCTCCATCTACCAGCAATATGGCCTTGCGAGGGGACAGATCCATCAGCCGGCTCAAAGCGTCGGTGGTACGACCCTTGGAACGTGCTTCCAGCTTTTTGCCCAGCGTGATCAAGGTCAGGATCATAGCCGCTGACTCATAGTAGAGATCGTGCAAACCATGCGCCGCCGCTTCTCCGCCCGCCGTCATGGCATATAGGACCGCCGTGCTGTAGGCGAAGGCCGCACTGCTCCCCAAGGTCACCAACGTATCCATGGTGGGAGCACGTTTACAAGCCGCCTTAATACCATTAACAAAAATACCCCTATTAAGGGCCATCACCACCAGCGTCAGCAACAGCTGGGTCAAGCCTTGTGCCATGGGATTATCCGCCAGAACAGACGGCAATGGCCATCCCCACATGCCGTGGCCCATGGATAGATACATCAGCAATAACAAAAACACCGCCGATGCAAGCAGGCGGCCACCCTCGCGTGAGGGTTTTGCAGATGGTTCCGCCTTCTTTTCGCCCTTAACCGCGGCTCCATAGCCGGCAGCTTCCACCGCCGCCACCACCGCTGTGTCGGGCACATCGCCCTCCACCGTCATGGAGCCCATCAACAAGTTGACCGAGCAGGCGGTGACACCGTCCACCGCCGATACCGCCCGTTCCACCCTTGCGCTGCAGGCAGCGCAGGTCATGCCGGTTACCGTATACTGTTCCATAAGCCCTCCTTACATCAGCTTGTGCAAAATCCCGATCAGTTCCTCCACCGAAGTGTCATCCCCGTGCTTGAGATCCTGCACCACACAGCCGCGAATATGATGACCCATAAGCTCTTTATTAAATCCATTCAGCGCTGCGGCCGCGGCCGCAGACTGGGTCAAAATATCCACGCAATAAGCGTCCGCCTCCACCATACCCCGGAGGCCGCGGATCTGTCCCTCCAACCGGTTGAGCCGATGGATAAGCTTGCGCTTCTCCCCATCGTTGCGCTGGGTATGACGATCGCTATCACAGCAGGGAGAATACTTTGTTGCCATAGTTATCACCTCTTTGATCACTATTATATACCCCCTGGGGGTATATGTCAAGAGAAAAAACACCCCATTCCCAAAAATCAGGGAATGGGGTGCTCTTTACGTTATGATTGCGTTAACGCCGGAATTAGTCGTTGATCTTGGAAACAACGCCGGAACCGACGGTACGGCCACCCTCACGGATAGCGAAACGCAGACCCTCTTCGATAGCGATGGGGGTGATCAGCTCCACGTCCATCTCGACGTTATCGCCGGGCATGCACATCTCAACGCCCTCGGGCAGGCTGATGACGCCGGTCACGTCGGTGGTACGGAAGTAGAACTGGGGACGATAGTTGTTGAAGAAGGGGGTATGACGGCCACCTTCGTCCTTGCTCAGAACATAAACCTGAGCATGGAACTTGGTGTGGGGGTTCACAGTGCCGGGCTTGCACAGAACCTGGCCGCGCTCGATGTCCTCACGAGCCACACCACGCAGCAGGGCGCCGATGTTATCGCCGGCCTCAGCGTAATCCAGCATCTTGCGGAACATCTCGATACCGGTAACAACCGTCTTAGCGCGCTCCTCGGTCAGACCGATGATCTCCACTTCCTCAGACAGGTTCAGACGGCCACGCTCCACACGACCGGTAGCAACAGTACCACGGCCGGAGATGGTGAAGACGTCCTCAACGGGCATCAGGAAGGGCTTCTCGTCGTCACGAGCAGGGCTGGGGATGTACTCGTCCACGTTCTTCATGAGCTCGAGGATGGGAGCATACTCGGGAGCATCGATGGTGGTAGCGGCACACTCCAGAGCAGCCAGAGCAGAACCCTTGGCAATCGGGATGTCGTCGCCGGGGAAATCATACTCGCTGAGCAGCTCACGGATCTCCATCTCAACCAGCTCCAGCAGCTCCTCGTCATCGACCTGGTCACACTTGTTCATGAAGACCACGATGTAGGGAACGCCAACCTGGCGGGACAGCAGGATGTGCTCACGGGTCTGGGGCATGGGACCGTCAGCAGCGGACACAACCAGAATAGCGCCGTCCATCTGAGCAGCACCGGTGATCATGTTCTTGACGTAGTCGGCGTGGCCGGGGCAGTCAACATGAGCATAGTGACGGTTGTCGGTCTCGTACTCCACGTGAGAGGTGTTGATGGTGATACCACGCTCACGCTCTTCGGGAGCCTTATCGATGTTGCCATAATCCATGAAGTCAGCCTGACCGTTAATAGCCAGCACCTTGGTGATAGCGGCGGTCAGAGTAGTCTTACCATGGTCAACGTGACCGATGGTACCAATGTTTACGTGCGGTTTGTTGCGTTCGAACTTTTCCTTTGCCATTGTTATAGCCTCCTTTAATAATCAAAGATAATTGCTCGGTCTTGGGTATTATTCTACCAAGTCCCGGCATAAATTGCAAGTACTTTTACAAAGAAAGTGGGGGAATTTCCGGGAAGTTCGGCCAAAATCGGCCGAATCCCCTCGAAAATCACTCATTAACCCTCTTTGTTGGCACGCTTGGCGATGATCGCCTCGGCCACACTCTTGGGAATCTCAGAATAGTGGCTGGGCTCCATCACGTACTGGCCACGGCCCTGGGTGCCGGAACGCAGATCGGTGGCATAACCGAACATCTCAGAAAGCGGCACGTTCGCACGAATCTGCACAGCGCCGTTGATGTTCTCGGAGCCTTCCATCTGGCCACGACGAGAGGCGATATCGCCCACCACAAAGCCCATATATTCGTCCGGAACGACGACGACCACCTTCATGATCGGCTCCATCAGCACCGGGTCGGCCTTCTTCATCGCATCCTTGAACGCCATAGAACCGGCGATCTTGAACGCCATTTCGGAGGAGTCGACCTCGTGATAAGAACCATCGTACAGGGTGACCTTGCAGTCCACGACGGGATAGCCGGCGATGGTACCCGCCAGCATAGCGCCCTGGATACCGGCGTCAACCGCAGGAATGTACTCCTTCGGAATAGCACCGCCAACCACGGCGTTGATGAACTCATAGCCCTTGCCGGACTCGTTGGGCTCCAGCTTGATCTTAACGTGACCGTACTGACCCTTACCACCGGACTGACGGGCATACTTGCAGTCCACATCGGCCAGGCGGCGGACG
>SVPB01000007.1 GCA_015066065.1 Oscillospiraceae bacterium
CGGACCGCTTCCCACTACCACCGGTGGTTGGGACGGTGGGGTCGACAGAGAAGGGATAACATAAGGGGAGCGATCGATGGGACTGACCTTATCCCGGCGACACCGTGCCGAACGCAGTACCGTCTCCTCCTCTTCCACCGTTACGTCCACGGTGATCTCAAAATGAACATTGTCCTTCTTTCGGGCGTCTATCGATCGCTTGGCCAAGGTGCAGGTCAACACCGCCCGAGGGGGTACCCCTAACAGAGAGGCCGCACGGCGGCGCAGATCTTCCGGCTTATAAGAAAGCGGCATAGCGATTCCGGTTACACGTAGCATACTTTACTCCTACCAACGATCAGCCATAGCCCGGGATGCCACAAAGGCACAGCTCCAGGCAAACTGTAGGTTAAATCCGCCGCAATCGCCGTCCACGTCAAGCATCTCTCCAGCCATATACAAGCCGGGATGACGGCGGCTCATCAGCGTATAGGGATCCAGATCCCGGGGATCAATACCACCGGCGGTGACCTGTGCACCACCAAAGCCCTGGGTGCCGGTTACCGGTAAGACCCAGCTCTTGATAGTGTCGGCGATGCGATCCCGTTCCTCCTCGGTCAAAGAGTCGGCGGATCGGGTCAACGGTAACACCCCGGCTACCCGTAACACCGTCTGCCCCACTCGCTTATGCAATAAACCAGTCAGCAGATCCTCCAGCGAACGGCCAGGCATCCGACTGCGTTCGCCAATACGGGTGCGCAGAGCATCCCGTTCCCAGGTGGGGAGCAGATCCAGGCTAACGGTCATGGAACCACGATGGCGGCGTTCCCAGTCACCTGCCGGTCGGGATATCTGCATCACCGCCGGTCCGGAAAGACCGTAATCGGTAAACAGCACCTCCCCGGTATTCTCGGTCAGCAGGCGACCATCAAGGCGCAGCCCCACCGTAGCCTCCACACGGATGCCCTTAACCGCACGCACATAGTCGGTGGCGGTGCGCAGCTGCACAATGGCCGGGAACAACGGTGTTTTCGCATATCCCAAGGCAGTCAGCAGGCTGTACCCCTCGGCGCTCCCGCCCAAGGACGGTGACGCCGCACCGCCGGTGCATACCAGCACCTGACGGGCCGTATACGTCGTGTCGGCGGTTTCCACTCGGTAACCATCCTTATGGGGACATATCGCCGTCACCGGGGTGTCGCACAGCGTCTCCACCCCATACGCCGTCGCTTCCAGCCGCAGGGCGTCCAGCACCGCACCGGCCTGTTCACTGGCCGGGTACACCTTTCCGTCCGGACGGGTCACACAATCCACACCGATAGAGTGAAAAAACGCCTGTGTGTCCGTGGAAGTAAAAGCTTCCAACACCGGCTGCGCCAAGCGCCGATCACCGTGATACCGATCAATGGTAGCCTGTTGGTTGGTCAGGTTGCAGGTGCCATTGCCGGTAGCTATGAGCTTTTTGCCCACCCGGGGGGCTTTTTCCAACAGCAGGATCCGCTTATGTCCTCCCTGCCGGGCGTTATGTCGCCCAAGCATAGCGGCAGCGGCACAGCCGACAGCGCCGCCGCCCACGATAATACAATCGATCATTTCCGTACTCCTATCAGCCACGACGAGCTAGCTGCTTGAGAGATTCACGCACCAAGGTTTCCACCGGCAGAGCGCTGTCCAGCTTGGCTACCACCGCCGAAGCCTCTCCTGCGGTGAAGCCCAATACCGTCAGAGCATCCACCGCCTGAGAAGCGTTACTGCTGGCAGACACCACCGCCCCGGCCGGCAACGTAACGCCGGCGGCGGTGGGCGTGGCGCCCACCTTATCCTTCAGCTCCAGAGCGATGCGCTGTGCCAGCTTAGGGCCGACACCGGCGGCCTTGGTGAGCATCTTGTAGTCACCGGATGCCACCGCCAAAGCCACCCTCTCCGGAGATAGCTCGGACAAGATGGATAACCCCACCTTGGGACCCACGCCGGAAATAGAGGTTAACTGCTTAAAACAGGTCATTTCATTTTTATCCGCAAAGCCAAACAGCTCGATCGCATCCTCACGCACGTTCATCATGGTATACAACATGACCTCGTTGCCAATACCGGGAAGCTGTCGGGCCGTATTCATGGTGATCTGGCATCGGAAACCCACACCACCACAGCAGATCACCGCCGTGCGTGGATCTGCGTGTATGAGTTCCCCTTTTAGGCTATACAGCATGGTTATCTCTCCGTTCGTCTGATTAATCGTTGTTGTAAGCCACCGTACTGCGCATGACAAATGGCGATCGCCAAGGCGTCGGCGGTATCATCCGGCTTGGGAACTTCCCGTAGCCGTAAAAGGCGCTTGATCATCTCCATGACCTGAGGCTTCTGTGCCTGACCATAGCCGGTAACGGCGCTTTTAACCTGCATGGGGGTATATTCAAACACCGGTACTCCATGCTGCTCCAAAGCAAGCATGGTAACGCCTCTGGCCTGTGCCACATCAATGGCGGTGGTTTTATTGCTCTGAAAATACAGCTTTTCTACAGCGGCAGCATCCGGATGATGCCGTTCCAGTATCTCGTTAAGATTCCGATAGATCATGGCCAGCCGTTGCCCGAACGGCATCCCGGCCGGGGTGGTCACAGCGCCAAAATCCACCGGAACAAAGCGACCACGCTCATAGCGTACCACGCCCCAGCCCACGATGGCGTAGCCGGGGTCAATCCCGAGTATCAGCATTGTCTTTGTTCTCCGTTTCTTTGGTTTCGGTATCGTCACTTTCCGGATCATCGGACGGTTCGGTAATCGTGTCCTCCTCAGAGGGTTCCGTCGGAGGATCGGAGGTCTCGATACTGGTGGTGGTCGTGGTTGTCGTTACCGTTGTGGTGGTGGTTGTCGTGGTTGTGGTGGTGGTCGTCGTCGTCCTGCGTGGTGTGGTGGTGGTCTGTCGGGAACCCCAGCCTTCCGGCATCTGTACGTCCCAGTTAACCGCATAGGAGACGTCCGTCGATTCCCGTTCCACCGCGCATATCACCAGCCGGGCACCGTCGTGACCGTATTCCTTCTCCGCCTGGGTGACTACCATCAGCAGATTATCCCGAGGGGTAACGCTGACGTTACTGTTGAATAACGAGCGAGCCGCTATAGTTTGCAGGTCAGACGCATCGCCGGTGATCTTGCTTAGCTGCAAAGTATCCTCCTCATCCAGCACCATGACAGCAAAAATCTGCCACCGTGCCGTCCGGTATAGGGTATTCAGCTCGATGACGGGGTGCTCTCGCAGGTAAGCGATCCGTCGGTAAGAGAGCAAAGAAGAAAACATCTGCTCATCTTGTGTGTTGTTCCCCATAACAATGAGGGGACTGGCAGCAGGGAAATCCGGGGTTAACGCTTTGGTAAAATAAGGTTGTCCATAATAGGAATATTCGCCCAAAAAGCTATGATTGGCGTAATAGCCGTCCCGATAGGTCATCACGGGATAATCCACTACCGTGTCCGGGATGCGGATCCATCCGCCTACGTCCGGATTCATATCGTATAAACTGCGAAAGCGTGGCATCAATCCCTCAGGGTAGTCCTGAGGGTCGGTTGGCTGGTTGAGTGCATACTCCTTCTCGCTCCAATACATGCCACGTAAGCTGTCCTGCAGACGGCGGTTGGTATCCGGTGCTTTGGATAGTTGGTACAGGGCCACACCGGCGCCCACCAACAGAAGGATCACCAATAGCCACGGAATGAGCTTAATGATGCTCTTACGCCAACCGTCACCACGGTGGGGAAACCAGTGTGTGGGATGAAAACTACGTCTCTGACGGGGGGGCGTCGTTTCCTGCTCCATAGTACCCCCGGCCATGACCGCCGGGTACGCCTCCAGATACCGGCGTACCAGATCCAGCGCCCGGGAAGCGGCGGCTCGGCGGATAGCGTTACGGTCGCGCATGCCGTCATCCAGTTTCCAGTGCTGCACCCACTTACGGCGACCATCGGTCAGGCAGGCAAACACGGTGCCGACGGGATGTTCCTCCGATGGGATGGGACCGGCCTCTCCGGTAATACTCAAGCCTAACCGGGCATGGCCTTCGTGACGGACGCCACGAGACATGGCGATGGCTGTCGGCTCACTGACCGCCCCATAACGGCGCAAGGTATCCCGTTTGACATGGAGCATTTTCTCCTTGCAGTCACAGCTGTAGGACACCACCCCCGTGCCAAACACATGAGAACATCCGGGTACGGCGGTCAGCTCAGCCGCAATCAGTCCGCCGGTGCAGGACTCTGCCACCGCTAAGGACATCTCCTTTTCGGTCAGCAGTTCCACCACTCGGGCGGCCAAAGACGTGTCGGTACGGCTGTAGAGATACACGTTCATGCGGTCAGCCACTTGATCGGCGACCGACTCTAACAGCCCGGTATCCTCCCCCGTCAAACGGAGGGTCACATCTTCGTCCTCTCCATGGAGCTCTGCCGTCACCGCATGCCCGGACAAAACATCCTGCAGACGCTGTCCAACTGCCTCGGCCGGCAGTCCAAAGAAGCGCAATATCCGAATCTGGCTATCCACAACGACAGACCTCCTTTCCTCATGTGGGGTGATCAGATGCGACGGATGCGAATGCCCTGCATGGCATCCTCCACCAATCCGTCAATGTCCAGCACAGCCTCAACTTCTTCCACCTTATGCAAGCGGGGTTTGGTACAAGGGTGCCGGGGGGTAAACACCGTACAGCAATCCTCGTACGGCTGAATGGAAATGTCAAAGGTGTCGATCTGACGGGAGATGCGGACGATCTCTTCCTTGTCCATACCGATCAGGGGACGGAACACCGGCATGGTAGCCAGCGCATCGGTCACCGCTAACGCTGGGATGGTCTGGCTGGCAACCTGTCCGACACTTTCGCCGGTAATCAGGGCACCACAATCCTCCTGTCGTGCCACCTTCTGCGCCAGACGCATCATAAATCGGCGCATAATGAGGGTGAAGTAATCCTCGGGGCACGCCCGGCGGATCTCCTCCTGGATGTGGGTAAAGGGAACGATATGCATGGTCATGTGACCGGCATAGCGACCCACCCGTTCCAGGAGAGAAACCACCTTCTCCTCCGCCCGTTCGCTGGTATAAGGAGGCGATGCAAAATGAATAGCCGTCAGTTCAATACCCCGTTTAGCCATCATGTAAGCCGCCACCGGTGAGTCGATTCCGCCGGAAATGAGAATAGCCGCCTTGCCGCCAGTGCCGATGGGCATACCGCCGGCACCGGGTATCTGCTGTGCGTGAATATACGCACCAAAGTCACGGATCTCCACGATGATCTGCAGATCCGGCTGATGCACGTCCACACGCAGATGGGGAAAATGCTCCAGCACGTAAGCGCCCACCTCCCGGCTGATCTCCGGGGAGGTCAGTGGAAATTGCTTGTCGGAGCGCTTGGATTCCACCTTAAAGGTGGCGCTGCTCAACAGGCGGTCTTCCAGATAGGTCGCCGTTTCGCGACAGATGGTGTCCAGATCCTTGGCCGTCACCCGAGCACGGGAAAAAGCAGAGATGCCGAATACCCGGGATACACATTCACAGGCTTCGTCCAGATCCGCCGCATCGTTTTTTGGTTCGATATAGATGGTGGACTGGGCACAGCGCACCAGAAAATCTCCTGCCCGGCGCAACCGATAACGCAGGTTCTTCATCAGTGCTTCTTCAAAGGTGCGGCGATTCAGGCCTTTGAGGGCCAGCTCGCCGTTTTTAATCAAAATAATCTCTTGCGGTGTATACATAGGCTACTTATTCTCCTGTCATTGATGTATCCGGTGCGGCCGACGCCGCCTCCTCATAATACGGGTGTATGGGCAGCTCCTGCTCCACGTACCACTGCACAGGCATCACGACCTGCTCGTTGGGAACGATGGCCACCGTGTTGACGTATGCATCCTCCGGCATCCGACGGGCGTATACCAGCAGCCGTGCGTTATCCAGCTTGGATACGCTGGGAGAAGCCACGGTGGACAGTACCAGCAGTTCATCCTCCGCCGTCACCTCCACGGGATAATGGAACAAGGAACGCAGTCGCACCTCCTGCACAAAGGATAAGAAATCCGCATCATCCGCAAACTGGGTGCGGCGCATATCCCCCCTATCCTCCGTCTCGCCGTTTTCATCGGTGATGGTCACCGCAAACACCTGATAGGTATGCGTCTCAAACAAGGTGCTCATTGTCAAGAGAGGAGCAGAACGGGCATAATAGGGACTGCCCACCAGCTCGTTGAGACCGGAAAACATACCGCCGGCGGCGCTGTTGTTGCCATACACCAGCATCACGCGAGGGCGCTGACCGGCGGCATCTACCGCACAGCGGTCGTCCAAAAACGGAGTGCCATTCGGATTGCTGTGACCGTAAAAGTCCTCGTCCACATAGCGGCTGCCCTTCATGATGGGGTAATCAATATCCAAAAAATCCCGGGTGCCGCTGGCGTGGAAACGGATGAAGCCCCGTACATCAGCGTTGGCGTCATACAGGTCGGTAAAGGATCGCAGCATACCGGTGGGATACGCTGTTCCTTCCGTCACCGTTTGGGTATCCTCCTCGTGATACATCGCTTCCACCTGCTCATAGCGTGACGCCGTCACTGTCGGCAACAGCCACATGGTGTACATGACGTAACCAAGGCACGCCGTCAGGGTTATCAAAGCAAGCCAAAAGCCACCTTTACGCACCCATTCCATCACCGTATCGTTGCGGTGAAAGCCGTTCCCAGCAAAGGTGCTGGCTAAACAACGCCACGCAGGGCGGTTGGCACGTGGTTTCGGAGGCAGGCTATCCAGCGGCAGGGCATTGGGGTCGCTATCCGGCTCCACCAGCACAGAGGGAGTCTCTGGTTCCGGCCGGATGATGTCCAAGGGCTGGTACTCGTCTTCCATCACTTCGCCATGCCGGCGTTTTTGCTCCGGCGAACGAGGGGTATTGATAAGGGACACCTCCGGCGCCGGCTGATGCTCCTGTGTCGCCGCCGTATCGCCGCGCAGAACCGAGGCTACCGCCGTTGCATCCTCTTCCGGCAGGGAAGCCAACAATTCCTGTATCTTATCCTCCAGGCGCTGCCGGGAGGTATCGTCTTGTTGTTGCGTCATGCTGTTTATCTCCTTGCCAATACCCGGATGGCCTCTTGCAACGCTTGGACAAAGAGGTCCATCTCCTCTAAGGTATTACTCATATCCATACTGATTCTCAGGGCGCTGTCGATCTCCTCCGCCGGCAGACCCATGGCCGTCAGCACCGGGCTTTTCGCTCCCTTGGCGCAGGCAGAACCACTAGACACGTAAATCTCACGCTGGGCCAAAAAGTGCAGCATCGTCTCGCTGCGCAGACCCGGCACCGACAGATGTACGATGTGGGGGACATTCTCTGCCGGCAGATGCAGCCGCACATCGGGCAACCGCCGTAAGCCCTCCAGCAATCGCTCACGCAGCATCGTATAATGCGCATTCTGCTCCGGGTAAGACGGCAGCTCCTTGGCGGCCACGCCAAAGGCGGCGATCAATGGTGCCGCTTCGGTGCCGCAACGGATGCCGCCTTCCTGCTTACCGCCGATCTGTCGGGGAATCACCCGACAACCACGACGTAGAAACAGCACTCCACAGCCCTTGGGACCATGTAGCTTGTGGGCGCTGGCGGACAATGAATCCAGACCCCAACGATCGGCCAACAAGGGCATTTTGCCAGCCGCCTGCACGGCGTCACAATGGATGTGGGCACGGGGGGCAACCCGACGGATGCCAGGTATCGCTTTCTCCAGCGGAAAACGGGCGCCGGTCTCGTTGTTGACCAGCATTACCGTGACCAGCACCGTATCCGGGCGACAGGCCGCTACCATCCGGGCGGCGCTGATCGTACCGTCGGCATCCGGCACAAGACGGGTGATCTCATAGCCCTGCTTTTCCAGCCGATCACAGGCCTCCGCTACGGAGGAATGCTCTACCGCTGTGGTCACCACATGCTTGCCGGCTCTGGCATGAGCCTCCACACTACCCAGTACTGCCAGATTATTGGATTCGGTGCCACCGGAGGTAAAATACAACTCCTCCGGCTGCGCTCCCAACAGCTTAGCCACCGTCTGACGGGCGGCGGTCAGCTCCTGCTCTGCACGGAACCCCAGGGTGTGCAGAGAACTGGGGTTACCATAGGTGTGCATCATCATGTCGTACGCTTTATCCGCCGCCGCCCGGCATACCCGGGTGGTGGCGCTGTTGTCCAGATAAATCTCCGCCACGTTATAGCCTCCGTTATATACTTATACAGATTATATTGTAAACCAAAACACCAGCTTTTGCAACTATTTAGCGCAAAAAAATAAAAGCCCCGAAGGGCTTTTTATTCACCTTGTAGGCGACGGCTATCGAGATAATCCTGCAGGATAATGGTCGCCGCCACCGTATCCACCACCTGCTTACGCTTTCTGCCGCGCACATCCGTCTGGTTGAGGTAACCGATGGCACTGACAGTGGTCATACGCTCGTCCCAAAGCCGCACCGGCAGCTGGGTCAACGACTCCAACGCATGAGCAAAATCCTCCGCACGCTGGGCGCTCTCTCCCCGGCTTCCATCCATGTTGCGTGGATGGCCAACCACCAGCATCTCCGCCCGTCGGGCCAGCGCTTCATCAGCAATGCGCCGGGCTAAGCGGGTAAGATCCCATTCCTCCCACGTGCCGATGGGACTGGCCAATCGCTCTTGCGCATCGCAGATGGCCAAGCCGGTACGCTTGAGCCCCAGGTCTACTGCCATAATGATCATTGCCGTCACCTCTTTCCCTCACACTATACCATATTCTATCGTTAAATGCAACGATAGATATTGCAACTCGCCCCGTATCATTTGTCACTTTTTTCATTTTTCGTTAAAAAGTGGCGCAGATATGTAAAAAATATGAAATTATGCGAAAATATTCTTGCAAAGACCCCCATATGCTGTTATAATGATACCATTCCCATCGGTCTTTGACCGAAACTATATAAGGAGATGTGTACAATGACTTATGTCGATCGCGTGCTGAACGATCTGAACGAGCGTTACAGCGAGCAAAAAGAATTCCTGCAGACGGCCACCGAGGTGCTTAACTCTCTGCGTCCCGTCATTGAGGCCAATCCTCAGTACGAGGAAGCCAGCCTTCTGGAGCGTTTGGTAGAGCCGGAGCGTGTTGTGATCTTCCGGGTACCGTGGGTGGATGACAACGGTAAGATCCAGGTCAACCGCGGCTATCGTGTGCAGTTCAACAGCGCTATCGGCCCCTACAAGGGCGGTCTGCGTTTTCACCCCTCTGTGAACCTGAGCATCATCAAGTTCCTGGGCTTTGAGCAGACCTTTAAGAACTCCCTGACCAGCCTGCCCATGGGCGGCGGCAAGGGCGGCTCCGACTTTGATCCTCGCGGCAAGTCCGACAACGAGATCATGCACTTCTGCCAGAGCTTCATGACCGAGCTGTACCGTCATATCGGCGCTGACACCGACGTGCCTGCCGGCGACCTGGGCGTGGGCGCTCGTGAGATCGGCTATCTCTTTGGTCAGTACAAGCGTTTGGTCAACCGCTACGAGGGCGTGCTGACCGGTAAGGGGCTGGCCTACGGCGGCTCCCTCATCCGTCCCGAGGCTACCGGTTTCGGTGCGGTGTACTATGCCAACGAGATGCTGACCTCCTTCGGCGATACCCTCAAGGGTAAGACCGTGGTGGTATCCGGCTTCGGCAACGTGGCCTGGGGTACTGTTAAGAAGGCGACCGAGCTGGGTGCCAAGGTGGTGGCCATCTCCGGTCCCGACGGCTACGTGTACGATGAGAATGGTATCAATACCGAAGAGAAGATCAGCTTCATGCTGCAGATGCGTGCTTCCGGCCATGATAAGGTGAAGGATTATGCCGACAAGTTCGGTGTCCCCTACTTCGAGGGTCAGAAGCCCTGGGGCATTAAGGCGGACATCCTGATGCCTTGCGCCACCCAGAACGAGGTTGGCATGGCTGAGGCTGAGATGATCGTTAAGAACGGCATCAAGTACTACGTGGAAGTATCCAACATGCCCACCACCAACGAGGCGATGGAGTACCTCAAGGAGAATGGCGTTATCATCGCCCCCTCTAAGGCTGTTAATGCCGGCGGCGTGTCCGTTTCCGGTCTGGAAATGAGCCAGAACTCCATGCGTTATAACTGGACCGAAGAGGAAGTTGACGCCAAGCTCAAGCAGATCATGAAGAACATCTACTGGAACTCCTTCAACGCCGCCAAGAAGTACGGCATGGAGGGTGACCTGGTAGCCGGTGCCAACATCGCCGGTTTCCAGAAGGTAGCCGACGCCATGATGGCGCAGGGCGCTGTGTAATCTCTACATAGAGCAAAAAAGGGCAGGTAACCGGTATGGTTACCTGCTCTTTATTGTTGTGTCGACCCCACAAGTGGGCAGACAAGAAGAACGCCCCCGGCGGATGCCGGGGGCGTTCCTTACGCCATCAATTAGCCGTTAGCGGCGGGCTTGTTCACGTTGTTGTAGCTGGGAACAAAGCGCAGCTGGTTGGCCGCAACCTTGGTCTTGCCCTCATTGGTGGTCTGATACAAACGGATGAAGTCCACAACCTGCAGCTCGAAGAAGTCCTCGACGGTGGTGCCATACTTGGCAGTATAGGCCTCATCCATCCAGTCGGCCGGGTTGTAGGTCTGGGGGCCACGGGTCAGGTCGGGCAGGATAGCGGAGTAGCTACCAGAACCGATACCGTTGGCCAGCTTCCAGGTAGTGGCACTACGCAGAGGCTTGTGCATGTTCACATCGTTGAGGGGGATCTCGCAGTAGATCTCACCGTCAAACTTGTAGTAGATCATGTCGTAGGACCACTCCATGGTCACGGTGTGGAAGGTGTCGTAGAAGTGCTCGCCTTCCTTGGGCTCCACCCAGCCAAGGGTCTGACCGTGCTGGGTCGCCATGGTGGTGTGCGTAGGATGGTTAGCGTAGGAGTTGGGGGCCAGCAGCTCACGACCGTAGTTCTCGTACAAGTCGAACTCGTTGGACATATTAGCGGTGGAAATGGGAGAACCAGACGCATACCACACAGCGGAGCAGGCGCCGTTACGGCAGCCCATGACGATGCGGGTCTCGGAGATACCGAAGCACCAGGCAAACTTGTTGCCGGAAATCAAACGAACCGCGTCGTAGCCGGGCCAGATCTTGTTGGGATCGCCGCCGGCGTTAGTAGACTTTCTGTAAGCACGCTTGGTGACTTCCATCAGGTAGCCGTTGCCCTCTTCGTCGTAGGTGATCCACCAGTTTTCACCGTAGATACCGGGACGGAACTGACGCTCAATGTCAGGGATACAACCCTTAGACTCGTCGCTACTGACGACCCAACGAGACTTGACAGACTTCTCCACCTCGGCATCGTTGCCCTTGTCGTTAAAGTCATCGGTCAGGGCCAGGGCGTAGCCGTCCACCATCTCGTACTTCATGGACTCACGGCCGGACTCAATGCCTTCCACATCTTCCACCTGACGGAAGTAGTCGAAGTGGCTCTCATACGTGCCGGCATCGTTGTAGCTGGCATCCAGCTTCTTATCCTTTTCCAGCTTGGTCAGCAGGCGAGCCATGGCCACGCTAACAGCGTAGTCGGTGCCGCCCATCAGCACCAGGTTCTTGCCCTGGAAGTAGGTCTTATACTGGCCATCTTCCATGTTGGTGGGATAGCCGTCCACATCAATAGAGAAGTTACCAACGGTCTTTTCGGTCTTGTTGGTAAAGAAGGTGTCGTACTTACGATGCACCTGTACACTACCGTTGCAGGGACCCACCTGAATCTCGTTGGCAACATGATCGGTGCCCTTGATGTTCATGGGACGGATCTCCATGCGGAAGCCGCAGGCGTGCAACACGTAGTTCTGCAGACCTTCTGCAGCCTTACGGATGATGGTAGAGGGATAACGCTCGGTACGGATAACGTAGGAGCCGATGTTCTGACCAGCGATCATCACCGGGAAATGCGCAGGACGGTTGAGGTAATCATACTTGGCAGGAACAACCGCCTTATCGGAGCTACCAAACGTCTTCATGAAGTGCTGAATGGCCAGCTCCAGTGCTTCGGCGTTGGCGCCGACGATGTACAGCTTGGTGCCTTCCAGCTTGACACGCCAGTCAAGGACGTTGTCAGCACGATAGGTCTGCAGTTCCTTGGTCAGCTCGATAGAACGAGGACGGGTGGGAACCTCACCGACGATGATCTCGTAGATGTGCTCCGCATTGGGCTTAGCCACCATGACTTCCGCATCGGTGTTGGTCTCCAGCTCACGCAACATACGTGCCACACGGGCAGCGATCGTTGCGTTGTTGGGGTCACGCACCAGCTTGAAGGTGAACTCGAAGTTCATAATCATACGAATGGAGCCGTCGTTCGTCACCGCCTGAGAGGCCTTATCCTCTTCGGAGTGCTCCACCTTGACCAGCTCGGACTTCTTGGTGACTACATAGCCATCCTCGTCACCCTCCTTGGGGATGGTGACATCCTTATCGGCGTTAGCCTGTGCATCCAGCTTGAAGCAGAAGGACACGATGTCGCCAGCCTTCACCTTGAGGCCCTCCAGCTGGGGATAGGTCAGCTGGGTCACGGCGGTGCCGTTGGCGGCGGTGGAGTTGGCCAGAGTGCCGCTGTACACCTGGGTCTCGTTGATGACCAGGCGCACGCTAGCGCTGCGGGCGGTGCCATCCTCGGCCAGGAAGCCGGTCTTGGCGCCGTTGACCTCGCTGATGGCGGTCAGTTTACCTTCGGGAATCATCAGCTCGCCATCCTGACCCACCACGTAGGTCAGGGCCTCTTCCTGGTTACCGGTGATGGACACCAGGATACCGGCGGCATCCGCCTGATCCTGGCCATAGCCCACCAGCTGTGCATTCTTGGCGTTATACACGCCCAGGGACTGGTTGCCGGCGGCGTTGAAGGCGTAGGCGTACAGGCCCTTCACCTGATAACCGGTACCGCTGGTCCACTTGCCCCAGTCGTAGGTGGCACGCTGCATCCAGCCGCCTTCCGCCTTCTGGGTACGCCACTGCCAGCCGGACTGGCTCAGACTTGCCAGGGTGGAACCCTGGCTGTCTGCGGCCATAGATTTCTGCAGGTCGTTGTAAGCAACGACGGTGTCGGTGCCGTTAAACACCAGCAGGGGATTCATCGCAATAACGAGCTGAGCCTCGTTAACGGGGGTCTTGTCGTCATCCTTCGGGGCTGTTGTTTCAGCAGCGCCACAGCCGGCAAAGAACGCCAACAACAGCGTCATAACAGCCACAAGGGCAATGATGCGTTTTTTCATGTTCTTTACCTCCTTTTACGCTTCAGTCTCGGGGGACTTCTTGTTCTTCTTGCTCATGATGAGAGCCACGGCAGCACCGCCGCCGACCACCAGAACACCGCCAATGATGATGACGATGAGCAGCCAGGTGGGCAAGCCCTCCTGGGCAGACGTCTTGTCATCCTTCTTGGAGTCATCGGGCTGGTCAACAATAGTCTCTACCTCGGCCTCGGGAGCATCGCCCAGATCCAGGATCACAGGATCACGATCCACCCACACCTGCTCTTCGGTGTACTTGATCTCGTATTTATCCTCAAGCTCCTTGATCTCGGAATCATCCTCAAAGATCTCCCACTTCTCCCAGCCGGCATAGAGGGTCAGCACTTCGCCGTCTTTGCCCAACAGATTGTCGAACTCGATATCATAGAAGTACTTGGGTTCGCAGGACTTATCGGTGAACCAACCGGTGAACTTGTAGCCCTCCAGGTAGGGGTCATCCGCCTCAAAGGGAATGGGCAAGCCAACCACGGCACGGATGGGATCAATGACGTCCTTGGAGCCGTTGGTATCAAACTTAACCGTCATGTACTTGGGAGCTTCCACCTTGATGTCATCCACATAGAATACACTGCCGTAGCCGGCGTCCGGGCTATGGTTGGTAAGACCCAGGATGAGGTACTTACCATTCTTGATGGTGATGGTCACGGAGACCTCGTACCACTCATCGCACGGCGCGCTGACGTTCCAGGTACCCATATCGTACTCAGCGGAGGACTTGTTGGTAACCGCCGTAAGATCGTTGACGCCAAGCATCCACATGTTGAAGCAGTTGAGCTCGCCAACATCCATGGGAGCGTACACCCACATGGAAATGAGATAGCTCTCGCCAACCTTAAACTCGTAGGGCTTGCCGGTGGCAGGATTGAGCAGAATCATCTGGGTACGGTCGATACCGGCATTGGTCAGCTTGGTAACCGCCAGAGAGTTCTTACCACCCTTGGTGTGGTTATACTGGTTCGAAACCATGCCGGAGCCTTTGACGTAGTTGTCCATGACCATGCCATCGGGATAGTTCTCGAAGTCCATCACGGTAGCGTTAGGATCGATGGTGCCGCTGCCGGAAGCCGCTTCAACGACCTTGAGATCGTCGATGTAGTACTGAGCCTTGCCCTCCTTGGAGGTAGCCAGACCCATGCGCAGCTTACCGCTGTAGGCAGCCTTAATGATGCTGCAGGACACGTTGACCCAGGTGCCCTTCTCATCGCCGCCCTTACCGGAAGGTGCCGTAAACTCATAGATGACCGCCGCATCCTTCTGGGCACCGGCGGTGAAGGCGGTCTCGCCCTCGGTTGCGGTGAACCAGTAGTTGACATTAAAGTCATCCTGTCCTTCGGGAATGAAGTACTTGAAAGAAACAGCGTAGTTCTTGCCCTTGGTGATCATGACCTGCTCGCCGGCGCCGTTCTTGACCATCATCTGGGCACGGGGGCCGCCAGCCTTGGTCATGGAGGTGACCAGCGCAGACTGCGCACCGTTGGGAGAATGGTTGTACGCACCGGAAACCTCGATGCTGGAGCCGGTGCCGTCCAAGCTCAGCTTGGTGCCGGGAGCATAGCTCTCGAAGGATTCCGTGTCCGCATCCTGTACAAAAGGAACAACTTCCTTAACAAAGATGTCGTCCACGTAGAAGGTACGCACCTTAGAGTTGCTGTCCTCACCGCAGATACCCAGGCGCAGCTTACCGGTACGGTTGCTCTCCATGGTCACGGTGACCTTGTTCCACTTGCCCTTGGAGGACTCACTGCGGACAGATGATTCGTAAATCTTGGCAGCATCCTTATCAGTGCCGGTGGCAAAAGCGGTCTCGTTATCGGTAGCCGCCCACCAGTAGCTCATGCCGTAGTTGCCCTCGGTGTTTTCCATATAGAACCAGAAGGTGAACTCGTAGGTCTTGCCCGTTTCCACCATCACCTGCTCGCCGGCGCCGTTCTTGACCATCATCTGGGGACGGGTGCCGCCGCCTTGGCTGGAGGGGGTAAACTTAGCAGACAGAGAGCCCTCCTCGGTGTGGTTGAAGGCATCGGTAATCGTGATGGCCTGATTAACACCGGTAGCGGTATTGTTGTAGGCGCACATGTTCAGGTTGGCGCCCAAGGTAGCGTTCTCGAAATCCATGGTATTGGCGTCGGACACAAAGGGAGCGACCTCATACGCATAGATGTCATCTAAATAAAGGGTATAAGGATTAGAGTCACCGCACACACCGATACGCAGGTTGCCGGCGCAAACATTGCCGTTGACCTCAATGGTGACCTGCGTCCAGGCGCCCTTCACGGGAGCATCGATGGTCTTGTCGGACACAGCAATGCGCTCGTTAAAGAAGGTGGCGTCATCACTATTGCTGTAGGGGGCGGTGCTGTTACCAGCGGCAAACCAGTACTTCAGCTTGAAGTTGGGAGCCGTGTCAGGAATGTAATAACGGAAGGACAGAACGTAATTCTTATCCTTTTCCAGCACCACCTGCTGACCGGCCGCCTTAACAAAGAACTGGGTGCGCTCACGGCTGTTGAGGGTGCCGGTGACCTTGATGCTCTTGGAGCCGTTCAAGGTGTTGTTGTAGTCGGTGGAAGCCGCCGCCACGTTGTTGGCCACGGTGTTGAGCTGAATGGGAGTATCCACGGTGAGATCCTCCGCATCCATCACCTGGGCGCTGGCGGAAAGCCAGTTGGCTACCAGAGTGACCTCGCCGGCCGCAAACGTGGTGGGAAGCGCCTTGCCGTCCGCACGGGTCCAGCCGGTGAATATGTAACCGGGACGGGTGGGATCAGCAGGCATGGTGACCGCATCACCAACAGGACCGGACACGGACGCAATGTCGTTGCCGCCCTTGGTGTCGAAATGGATGGTGCCGGCCGCTATGGGCTGGATATCCACCTCGGTAATGACGACCTTGGTGCCGGTACGCAGGGTATCATCATCCATCTTCAGCAGAATGGTGAAGGCGTCCTTGTTGGTGGGGGTGATCACGGCGCTGGCCGTCTGCTCACCGGTGGTGCCGGTGATGCGGGTCAGTGCAGCGTGCGTCTTGTAGTGAGAGGTGAACGCCTTGTCGGAAGACAGGCCACAGAAGGTACCCTCGTACACCGCCGCATACAGCGTAGCAGGAGAGGCGTAGCCGGTGACCTTGTACTTCACGGTGACCCGGAAGGAAGCACCCACCTCCAGGTGGATGGTCTTACCGTAGGCGCGGCCATTCTTCTCCTCCGCATGGGTGTTGGGGAGGGTGAAGCCGGCATACCGCTGCAGATCCGCCGTGTCGGCACGGCTCTGGTTGTAGCCCAGCTCAATGCCGTAGCCACTGCCATCCGCCACGATCTGGGTCACAGCGCCGTTGCCGTTACCCTGGTTGTAAGCGGTGCTGAAGTCGCTGTTCTTGAAATAAGAAGAGGTCTTGGCACTGCTGTCATAGTACAGACCGTTGTTAACGTCAAACTTGTAGTTGTACGCGGTGCCGGTAATCGTGGGAGCATGCACGGGATCGTCACGCTCTACGGTGATGTCGTCCGCGTAGAAGGTGATCTCCTTGCCCTGGTTGCTGGCGCACAGACCCATGCGCAGCTTGCCGGCATAAGCACCGTTGGTCGTGACGGTGATCTTGTGCCAGGTGTCCACGGGGATGTTTCCGATAACGCCGCTGTTAGCGGTGTCCTCGTAGATCCTCTCAGCGTCCTTGGCAGCACCGTTAGCATAAGCCGTGGTGCCGTCGCCGGCGGTCAGCCACAAACGCAGAGCGTTTCTGTTCTGCGCCGAAGAGGCGTTGACGAAATTCTCCTGATTGGGTACGTATACCCAAATGCTCACCGTCAGAATCTCGTCCTTGGCGACGGTAACGATGTTGCCGTTGCCATCCTGAACGAACATCTGAGCGCGAGCACCGCCAGCTGTCTGATCAGTCACGAATTTGGCTGATTTGCCACCACCGGCGGTATGGTTTTTCTCGGTGGAAACCGTAATAGAATCAGAGGTGTACAGAGACAGGTTACTGCCGTTTACGGTATCGTTTTCGAAATCCCAAACGGTTACTGCCGCAGACACATGAATCCCTGCCACAGCCAGGCAGGTTGCCAGTACAGCGATGCTGACCAACATCGCCAACAGGCGCCGGGAACGGGTAGTCTTAGTCATGGTTTCTTCCTCCTTCGCTTGCGTATCGCAGGGCGATACAGCATTTTGCCTAAGATTTTAGCGCAAGTTGCCCATTGCTTATTTAATATTACTACATTAGCCGCAAGAGAAATAGGCATTTTCGTCTAAAAAATAGCAATTTTGGTTGTTTCCGTAAGATTTTTATGAAATTCCTTCCTTATTCTTCCATCCTTTTGAACAGTTAGCACGAAAACTATTGACAATTTTATCGAAAAACAGTACAATGATGCCAGCAACTGTGAAGAAGGTGCCTTTTATGACATTGATCGGAAAGCGGAGCCTCAGCCGCGTGCTGGAAATCGGTACGATCGTGCTGCTGTTCATCATTCCGATGCTGGTGATCGCTCTCCCCTGGTTGATCACCCTGGCCACCGGCCGTACTCCGGAGGATCCGCAGGGATACTACTATCGCTATCTCATCACCCTCACCTACTCCGGCGTGCTGACAGAGCTGATCTTGTGGCAGGCACGGGGGATCATGCACAACGTAAACACCGGCAAGGTGTTTTCTGCCAACACGGTGCGCCGCATGCGCATCATGGCGGCAGAGTGCTATGTGCTGGCGCTGGCGTATCTGGCTACCATGGTGTGGATGCACAAGTTTTTTATGGCGGTACTGTTCGTGTGCTTTGTAATGTTCGGATGCACCCTGTTAGTGTTCTCCGAGCTGTTCCGGCAGGCAAACCGATACAAAGAAGAAAACGATATGACGATATAAGGTGGGACGACGTAACATGGGTATTATGATCAATCTGGACGTGATGATGGCCAAACGAAAAATCGGCCTGACCGAGTTGTCCGACAAGGTCGGTATCACTCTGGCTAACCTCTCTATCCTCAAAAATAATCGCGCTCGCGCTATTCGCTTTACCACCTTAGATGCTATCTGCAAGGCATTGGATTGTCAGCCGGGAGATATCATCGAACACATCCCAGACGAGCCTAATAAATGATAAATAAAAGGGAGCCGCAACGATCGATCGTTGCGGCTCTCCTTTTATTTAGGGCTGACGGGTGGTCAGGTACCACACCGTGCGTTCCACCGCATCCTTGGAATTGCCCCAATCCGCATCGGGATTGTTGGCGTTGCGGTAGTCGTACATATCGCAAAAATGGCGCACGTCCCCTTTGAGCTGTACCAGGTATTCTCTGGCCAGACGGGAGGCGGCAGCAGCAAAATCCCCCTGCCCTTTTTTGCTGATCGCTCCCTGCGAAGCCTGCACTAAAGCGGAAAAATGCGGCAGGCACAGGCAGGGCTGTTCCTCAAACAGCCGACGAAAGTCGCTTTGGGTCTCCCAGGTGCGGCAGACGGTGGCCAGCATCTTTACCATGGCGTTGTCTACCTGACGACATACAAAACAGCTGTGCGCCGCATCGGCGGCATCCTTGGCCTGTTTCTTAGCCGACTTTCCCAAAACGGGCACGCCGGCAAACACCTGCTTTTCCATCTCGGCCAGATGGCTCTCCAAAATCAGCGCTACACCCAAGCGGTTGCGCTGTGCCAGCATCATACGGTAGTGGTCAATGCAGAAGCCTTGTTTATTGGTCTCCATGCGGATGTCCGGCTCCATCATAGCGGCGCCGGTGATGTATTCCACCGCCCGTTCCTCCAGCTTGTTGCGCAGACGGCAGATAGGACAGCCATCCTGCTCCTCAAACACTTCTCCCACAGGGATGTTGGTGATATCGTAACGCATATGGTTACCTCCTCAGTCGTGCCGTCTTATCCGGCGAACGGATACAGTACGGCCGGTCTTATCGTCCAAGGTAAACAGAACGCCTTCCACGGCGCAGGCTCCTTCTGCTACCGCAAAGCGTACCGGCAGCTTGGTGCGCATCTTCTGCACCGTTAGCTCCGGCTTAATACCCAGGCAGGATACCACGGGGCCGGTCATGCCGACGTCGGTGATGTAGCCTGTGCCGTCCGGCAAAATCTGCTCGTCTGCGGTAGCCACGTGGGTGTGGGTGCCAAATAACGCTGAAATGCGGCCATCAGCATAGAAGGCCAGACTCTTTTTTTCCGCTGTGGCCTCCGCATGCATGTCCACCACGCAGAACCGGGGATTCCCTGCCTCGGCCAACAGACGATCCAAGGCATCAAAGGGGTTTTCCAACGATTCCATGTACACCGTGCCCAGAAGATTGATGACCGTCACCTGGTACCGCCCTCGATCCACCGTCGTCATCCCTAGACCCGGGGTGCCGGTGGGCAGATTAGCCGGGCGCAACAGCATGGGTTGCTCCTCCAGATAATCCTGCATCTCCCAGCGGCGGAAGGAGTGATTGCCGCCGGTAATCACGTCAGCTCCAGCTTCAAACAATGCCTTGGCCGAGGTGGGCAGCACCCCATTGCCGTCAGCGGAATTTTCACCATTGACGATGCAGACATCCACCGCCAGTTCGCGCTTAAGGCCCGGCAATACCTTCTGCAAATAAGCGCAACCGACCGAGCCGACTACGTCGCCGATACACAGTATGTTCATACAGAACACGCCCCTTTCCGCAAAAAAGCGGAACGGTACTCCGCTCCGCTTTTTCATGTGACTTTACTCAATGGCGATGTAGTAGTAATACACCGGTTGACCGCCCGGAACAACCGAGACCTCCACGTCGTTACCCAGCTTGGCGCGAATGCTGTCGGCGGCCTGCTCTGCCGCCCGTTCGCTAACATCCTGACCATAGAAAACAGTAATAAAGTTGACCTCTTTACCGGCGGCGTACCGGCTGTTGACCATCGCCTTGGCCAGCTTGGGAACGGCGTGAGAGACGCTGTCATCCACAAAGCTCAGCTTGCCGTTATCCAATGCCAGTATCTGACCTTCCTTGATCTTATGACCCTCAAAATCGCTGTCACGAGCCGCAAAGGTCAAGGAGCCGGTGGATACGTTATCCGCCGCCTTCTGCATGGCAACCAGATTGTCATCCACGCTGGCATCCGGATCGAACGCCAGCATGGCAGAGATGCCCTGGGGAATGGTACGGGTGGGCAGCACGCACACCTGGCGGTCCGCCAGCGGCACCGCCTGCTCCGCCGCCAAAATGATGTTCTTGTTGTTCGGCAGGACAAACACCGTCTTGGCCGGCGTAGCCTCGATGGCGGTAAGAATATCGTCGGTGGACGGGTTCATGGTCTGGCCGCCGGACACCACATGGTCACAGGCCAGATCATCGTGAAACAGAGCATAGAGTCCCTCACCGGCAGAAACAGCCACAAAGCCGTAGTCGTTAAGCGGCTCGGCACGCTCCAAAACCGGGTCGACGGCGGCTTGCTCATCCGCTTCCTCTACCCACCCGGCATTCTCGTGCTGGATGCGCATGTTTTCTACCTTGACCGTCTCAAACTGACCGTACTTGATCGCTTCTTCCATCGCCTTACCGGGGTTGTTGGTATGCACGTGCACCTTGATGATCTCTTCATCATCCACCACAACCACACAATCACCGATGCTCTCCAGATAAGCGCGCAGGTTAAGGGGGTCCAAGGTACACTTCTTGTCGCGGCCCACAATAAACTCGGTGCAGTAGGTGAAGGTAATATCCTGGTCGAAGCTGGCAACGGTGCTCTTCTTCTGCACCGCAGCCGCAGCCGGAGCCGCACCCCCGATCATCTCGCCGCCCTTGAAGATATGCAACATAGCCTCCATAATAACCAGCAGGCCCTTACCGCCGGCGTCCACGACACCGGCCTTCTTGAGCTGGGGAAGCAGGTCGGGAGTCCGCTTGAGAGAGGCGGCCGCTTCGGTACAAATCGCCTGCCATACCACCACCGGATCCTTGGTGGCTCTGGCCGCTTTTTTGCCCGCTGCGGCAGACTCACGTGCCACCGTCAGGATGGTGCCTTCGGTGGGCTTCATAACCGCCTTGTAAGCGGCCTCCATGCCCATGGTCAGGGCATTGGCAAGATCGGCGCCGTTGGCTTCGCTCTTACCCTTAAGGCCCTTGGAAAAGCCGCGGAACAGCAGAGAAAGTATGACGCCGGAGTTGCCGCGCGCACCACGCAAAAGGGCGGCCGCCGCCACATCAGCCACCTCGGTGGCGGTGGGGTTTTGCATACGGCCAAGCTCTCGGGCGGCGTTGGCAATGGTCATGGACATGTTGGTACCAGTATCACCATCCGGAACCGGGAAAACGTTGAGAGCGTCCACTTCCTGCTTTACGTTGGAAAGCGCATTGGATGCCGAGATCATGGCATCGCGCAGCATAGGTCCTTTAATCACTTCGTCAGCACTCCTTTATAAGAGGTTACTGTTCCGGCTTCATGCCGTCCACAAATACGTTAACCTTCTTGACAGACAAACCGGTAGCATCCTCTACGGTGTACCGTACCTTATGAACAATGCTCTTGGCAATGGCCGAAATATTCATGCCATAAATGACAGAAATATGCAGATCAACCACCAGCTTATCGTTTTCGGAACGAACACGGATACCGTCGTCCACATAGGAACGGCGAGACAGAATGGAGCGCAGGCCCTGACGTGGGCCGGAACGCACCATCCCCGCTACTCCATAGCAGGAGGAGGCGGCATGGCCGATGAGATAGCTGAAATATTCCTCAGAAACCTCGATCGTTCCGTAACGGTTATCGATGCGAATCATGTACAACACACCTTTCTCTATAATCCATCTCAAGTATAGTTTATACTCATTATCGCCAGTTTATGAAGCCGTAGTACGGATCGTACCCGTGGGGAGTCACCGTGGACAGCCGCCGATCGTAGGCGGCAAAGCCACAGCGCCAGCATAGCGGAATGTACGGCATATCCTGCACAAAAGCAGATGTAAAGGCCTCGGCCGTTACAGACCCTTCCCGATAGCCGGTGTAAGCGGTCCCGGCGGCACCGTCAGGGGCCACACCGTAACCGGCACTTCCCCCGGCCAACAGCGGAAAAAGATCCATGTTGGGTGTCAGGCGCACCTCGCCCAGATACAGGTCATAGGTGCCGGCGTTGAGCCGGCTCACATAATCAGCGTAAGACAGCGGAACGGCTGTCACGGCCACACCGGCGCTGGCCAGCTCACTGCGAACAAAGCCTGCCACCGCACTGCGGTAGGGACCGTCTTGGCAGTAGATCAGCTCCAGCGCCAGTTCCTTCTGCCCGGTTCCGGTGCCGTAACCATCGGCATTGAGCAGCTCAAGGGCACCGGCCAGATCACGGCTCGCAGACAAACCGGTCAAGCCCTGTGCTCCACTCCATGCCGGATGAAACGGCGTCAATGCCGGCTTGGCCCATCCGGCGTAGACCGAGGACACCAAGGTCGCACGGTCGATCAACGAGGAAAGAGCACGCCGCACCGCCGGGGCAGATAAACCTTCCTTGGTGCTGTTAACGCCCAAAAACAGCAGGGCGTTCATGTCCACAACGGCGCTGGAAGCGGACACACGGGGAATATCCCCGGCGCTGAGATCGTTGTAGTAATAAGTGATATCCTGCGATGCCAGCCCGTAATACATACTGTCGGAGCTGGGCAGATGGCGCAATCCGATGCGCTGATAAACGCAGGCTTCCTTCCGGTTGGGGTTGCGCTGTAAGAACAGCTCTTCTTCTGTCTGTGTCAGCACGTAGGCACCGCCGCCGATAGGCGCTTTCCTGCGCTCGGTGGTGGCGCTGGCCGCCTTATACACCGGGAAAGAAAGGCAAGCGGCCGCATGAGGGTCGGCCTTGGCAAGGGTAAAGGTTACGGTACCTGTGCGGCTGTCCGCCTTAGCGGCGGTCACATTGGCAAGTAGCGCCCGATAGTTGCGAGACTCCCTTGCCGCCCGGTAAGAGGCAACCACATCCGACAACTGCACAGAGGTACCGTCGGAGAACAGTGCCTCCCGGCGCAGAGTCACCTTGATGTGCGTCGCATCCACAGCATCAATGGCGGAGGCCAGGGATAACCGGGGGGTAAAGGTGCCATCCACCACCGTTAAGCTGTCAAAAAGCAGTCCGGCTAATTGCAGATTGACCTCGGTAGCCGCGGCGAAGGGGTTGAGGGTGTCATCCCCACTATAAGGCAAAGAGAAAACGCTGGGACCACTCTGCTGAGGAGCCGGAACGTCCGTCATGGAGGAAGAGCCTGACTCGGTTAAAGGGGCGGCACAGCCAAACAGAGCTGTCACGCAGAGCAATGCCGTCGCAAGACACAGCCATCGACGCACGCTCATACCTCCTTTTTCCGCAAATCTGCCCACAGCCGTAAGACAGTATAACACTTTTTTGAAAAATAATCAAGTTTTTTATGCACATTACGATTTTTTACCTTTTTTAGCAGAAAAAATCCTTAAAATATGTTGTATTTTTTGCCACTTGTGATAAAATAGGGAATTGTAATGTTATCCAAGGGAGGTTTCCGCTATGGAAAAACCGAAGTTTTATCTGACCACCGCCATTGCGTACGCCAGCCGTAAGCCTCATGTTGGCAACGTATACGACATCGTGTTGGCGGATATGATCGCCCGTTACAAGCGTATGATGGGCTTTGACGTGCGTTTTCTCACCGGCTCGGATGAGCACGGACAAAAGATCGAGGAATATGCTCAGCAGGCTGGTATGTCCCCACAGGACTACGTAGACAATACCGCCGCCACCATCAAGGCGGTGTGGGACAGCATGAACGTTACCTATGATCGGTTTATCCGTACCACCGACGAGGATCACGTCAAGGTCATCCAGAAGATTTTCCGCAAGCTGTATGAGCAGGGAGACATCTATAAGAGCAGCTACGAGGGCAAGTACTGTGTGCCCTGCGAGAGCTTTTACACCCCCTCTCAGCTGGTGGACGGCAAATGCCCCGACTGCGGCCGGGACTGCGTTGATGCCAAAGAGGAGGCCTACTTCCTCAAGCTTGGCAAGTATCAGGATCGCCTGCTGAAGTATTACGAGGACAACCCCGACTTCTTTGCGCCGGTCTCCCGCCGCAACGAGATGATTAACAACTTCCTCAAGCCCGGTCTCAACGACCTGTGCGTATCTCGCTCCTCTTTCAAGTGGGGTATCCCGGTGGACTTTGACGACAAGCACGTGGTATACGTGTGGCTGGATGCTCTGTCCAACTACATCACCGGCTGTGGCTACGATCCGGACGGCTCCTCCGACATGTATAAAAAATACTGGCCTGCCGATCTGCACGTCATCGGCAAAGATATTGTGCGTTTCCACACCATCTACTGGCCCATCATCCTGATGGCGCTGGGGGAGGAACTGCCCCGGCAGGTGCTGGGACACCCCTGGCTGCTGTCCGGCGAGGATAAGATGAGCAAATCCAAGGGTAACGTCTTGTACGCCGACGAGCTGGCCCGGCGGTTTGGTACCGATGCTATCCGGTGGTATCTGCTGGCAGAGATGCCCTTCGCCCAGGACGGCACCATCACCTACGAGAATATCATCAACCGCTACAACGCCGATCTGGCCAATACGCTGGGTAACCTGGTCAACCGCTCCATCGCCATGACCAACAAGTACTTTGGCGGTTCCGTCCACAAGCCCACTGCCATAGCTGCGGAGGATGAGGATCTCCTCAACGTCTGTCACGACACGGTGGAAAAGTACAAGGCACTGATGGATACCTGGCACAACGCCGATGCCGCCGAAGTGGTGATGAACCTGGCCAAGCGGTGCAACAAATACATCGACGAAACGGCCCCCTGGGCCTTGGCCAAGGACGAAGCTAACAAAGCCCGTCTCGAAGCAGTGCTGTACAATCTGCTGGACTGCATTCGGGTGTTGGGCATCCTGCTGACCCCCTTCATGCCGGATACCGGCGTGGCCATCCACGGTCAGCTGCAGACCGACGAAACGGTGTGTGGCATGGAGGCCGCCCACTTTGGTGCGGCAGACACCTATGCCGTGGGCACGCCTTCTCCCCTCTTTGCCCGTATCGATGCCGAAAAGATGCTGGCGGACATTGCCGCCGAAATGGAAACGGCCGCCGAGGAAGAGAACCCCGGTATCGCCTTCCTGCCGGAGATCGCCTACGATGATTTTGCCAAGATCGACCTGCGAGTGGCGGAGATCGTTGCCTGCGAGCCCATCAAGAAAGCTAAAAAGTTGCTGAAGCTGACCCTCAACGATGGCACCAAGGAGCCGCGCACGGTGTGCTCCGGCATTGCGCCCTGGTACACGCCGGAACAGCTGACCGGCCGCAGGATCGTACTGGTCGCCAACCTGAAACCGGTCAAGCTCTGCGGCGTGGAAAGTGCCGGTATGATCCTGGCCGCTTCCGAAGCCAAAGAGGACGGCAGCGAGGACGTGAAGGTGCTGTTTGTGGACGAAATGACCCCCGGCAGCGCCATCCACTGAGCGAGGATGACGCTATGCATCAGTTTGTAGAGATCGCACCCGAGGAAATACGGGAGAACACCTTTTCTCTCATCGGGAAAGAATGGATGCTCATCACCGCCGGTCAGCCGGATGACCTCAACACCATGACAGCCAGCTGGGGCGGTCTGGGGGTACTGTGGAACAAGCCGGTGAGCTTCTGCTTTGTGCGGCCGACCCGGTACACCTATGCGTATCTGGAAAAGGAAGAATATTACACCCTGTCGTTTTTGGAATCGGGGTGTCGGCCGGCGCTACAGCTGTGCGGCACCCACTCGGGGCGTGACATGGATAAGATAGCCGCCGCCGGGCTAACCGTGCGGAAGGATGAGGCTGCCCCCTACTTTGACCAAGCGGTCATGGCCCTGCTATGCCGTAAGATAGCGGTGCAGGATATCGACCCCACCGGGTTCATTGACCCGGCGATTGCCGGACATTATCATGACGATTACCACCGTGTGTACATTGGTGAGATCGTTAAGGTGTTACGAAGAAAGGATTAAGACTATGGAACGCAAAGAACTGGCGAAGGTGTATGACCCTCGCGAAGTAGAGAAACGCATCTACCAATTCTGGCTGGATGGAGGGTATTTCCACGCTACTGCCCACGCCAAGGATGAGAACGGTGTGGAGAAAAAGCCCTACACCGTAATGATGCCGCCTCCCAACATCACCGGGCAGCTGCACATGGGACACGCCCTGGATAACACCCTGCAGGACATCCTGATCCGGTTCCGCCGGATGCAGGGCTACGAAACCCTGTGGATGCCCGGCACCGACCACGCCTCCATTGCCACCGAAGCCAAGGTGGTAGAGGCCATGCGTGCCGAGGGACTGACCAAGGACATGCTGGGTCGGGACGGATTCCTGGAGCGTGCGTGGGCCTGGAAGGAAAAATACGGCAGCCGCATCGTCAGCCAGCTGAAAACCATCGGTTCCAGCTGTGACTGGGAACGGGAGCGCTTTACCATGGATGAAGGCTGTTCCAAGGCGGTCAAGGAGGTCTTTGTCCGGCTGTATGAGCAGGGGCTCATCTACCGCGGCAACCGCATGGTTAACTGGTGTCCTACCTGCAACACCTCCATCTCTGATGCGGAGGTAGAGTATGAGGAGCAGCAAGGGCATTTCTGGCACCTGCTGTATACCGTCAAGGAGACCGGCGAGCAGCTGGAACTGGCCACCACCCGTCCCGAGACCATGCTGGGCGATACCGCCGTGGCCATCAACGCCGAAGACGAGCGCTATGCGCATCTGCACGGCTGTCACGTCATTCTTCCTCTGCTGAATAAAGAGATCCCCATCGTGTGCGATGAGCACGCCGATATGACCAAGGGTACCGGTGTTGTGAAGATCACCCCGGCCCATGACCCCAACGACTTTGAGGTGGGACGCCGTCACGATCTGCCGGTGGTACGGGTGTTCACCTACGACGGCCACCTTACCGGCGCCGCCGATAAAGCAGCCGCCGAGGAGCTGGTGGCTTCCGGCCGTGCCGCCGTGGATGAGCCGGAGGTGCTGGATTGCGGCAAGTATGCCGGTATGACCACCATGGAGGCCCGCAAGGCCATTCTGGCCGATCTGGAGGCCGGCGGCTACCTTAAGGAGACCGAAGACCTGACCCACGATGTAGGCACCTGCTATCGCTGTCACAAGACCATCGAGCCTATGGTGTCCAAGCAATGGTTTGTTAAGATGGAGCCCCTGGCTGGCCCTGCCATTGAAGCGGTGGAGAAAGGCGAGATCACCTTTGTACCTGAACGGTTTACCAAAAACTACCTCAACTGGATGCGTGCCACCCGTGACTGGTGCATTTCCCGTCAGCTGTGGTGGGGACACCAGATCCCGGCCTGGTACTGCGATGATTGCGGCGAGATGGTGGTAGCCAAGGACGCTCCCACTGTTTGCCCTAAATGCGGCAGCGTTCACATGACCCAGGACCCGGATACCCTGGACACCTGGTTCTCCTCTGCTCTGTGGCCCTTCTCCACCTTGGGATGGCCGGATAACACGGAGGAGCTGGATTACTTCTACCCCACCGACACCTTGGTCACCGGCTACGATATCATCGGCTTCTGGGTAAGCCGCATGATCTTCTCCGGTCTGGCCTACACCGGAAAATCCCCCTTTAAGACGGTGCTCATCCACGGTCTGGTGCGTGACTCTCAGGGGCGTAAGATGTCCAAGTCTCTGGGCAACGGCGTCGATCCCCTGGAGGAGATCGACAAGTACGGTGCCGATGCCCTGCGCTTTATGCTGGCTACCGGTAACAGCCCCGGAAACGATATGCGCTATATGACCGACAAGGTAGAAGCCTCCCGTAACTTCGCCAACAAGCTGTGGAACGCCGCCCGGTTTATCCTGATGAACCTGGAAGGCCACACCGTGACGCTGTCCCTGCCAGATACCCTGACCTTGGAGGATAAGTGGATCCTCTCCAAGTTTAATGATCTGACCCGGGCGGTCACCGAGAACCTGGAGAAGTTTGAACTGGGTATTGCGGTGCAGAAGCTGTATGACTTTATCTGGGATAACTTCTGCGACTGGTACATCGAGCTGTGTAAGTCCCGTCTGCAGAGCGACGGCGCCGACAACGCCCGTCAGGTGCTGGTGTACGTCATGACCGGTATGCTCAAGCTGCTGCATCCCTTCATGCCCTTCATCACCGAGGAGATCTGGCAGTCTCTGCCCCATGAAGGCGAGACCCTCATGTGCGCTTGCTGGCCGACCTACGACGAGACTCTTTCCTTCCCCGGTGAGGAGAAGGAAATGGAGCGCATTATGGAGGCGATCCGCGGCATCCGCAACCGCCGTGCTGAGATGAACGTGCCCCCCTCCAAAAAGGCGGATCTGTATATTGAGACCGCCTTTGCGGACACCTTTACTGCCGGTATCCCCTTCCTGCAGCGGTTGGCTTCTGCCGCCGACGTCAAGGTAGGCGAAAGCTTTGCGGTGGAAGGAACGGTCAACATCGTTACGGCCGACGCCACCGTGAAGATTCCTCTCAACGAGCTGGTGGATAAAGCTGCCGAATTGGCTCGCCTGGAAAAGGAAAAAGCCAACGTGCAAAAACAGCTGGACGGTGTACGTGCCCGCCTGAATAACAAGGCCTTTACCGACAAGGCACCCGAGGCCGTGGTCAACGGTGCCAAAGCGCAGGCCGCCCAGTTGGAAGAGAAGCTGGCTCTGCTCATCCAGTCTATGGAACAGATGCAATAACGTCTCGACAAGAAAAAGGCTCCGCCGATGGTACGGCGGAGCCTTTCTTGTATGCATTTATCGTAACAGCTCTTCGATCTTTTCCCGGGTAGCCAGATGAGCACTAGCGGCGGTAGCGGCCCCGGCGGCATTAGCCAGACGTAAGGCGTAATCGCTCCCCTGAGGATACCCTGCCAAAAAGCCGGCCACCATAGAGTCACCGGCGCCTACGGTGTCGGTCACCTCAACCGTTAAAGCCGGTACCCGTCGTACACGGCCCGCGGCATCCACCAGCATAGCCCCCTCACCGCCCAGGGAGATGAGCACATTTTCGGCGCCTTTATCCTGCAGCTGACGGGCCGCATTGACGAGGGAGGCGTCATCCGATAAGGACCGTCCCACCAAGCCTTCCAGCTCCCGGCGGTTGGGCTTGATAAGAAACGGCTTGTGGCATAGGGTGCACAGCAGCTGTTCCCCGGTGGCATCCACGACAAAACGAACACCTCTGCCAGACAGCAAGGCCATGATCTGTCCGTAAAGATCCTGGGGCAAGCTGGCAGGAATACTGCCGGCCAACACCAAGGTGTCCCCCATCGTCAAGGCAGACAGCTTACCATACAATGCCGTCAGGGCATCCGCCGGAATCGTGGGGCCGGCGGCATTAATCTCGGTCTCGCAAGCACCTTGGAGCTTGACGTTGACACGCGTATGTCCCTTGGTCAATCGGATGAAATCCGCCGGAATCCCGGCGGCGCACACCGCACGGCAGAGCGCATCGCCGGTAAAACCGGCCACAAACCCCAGGGCGGTCGTCTCCACCCCCAGGCGAGACAGCACCGCAGACACATTGATGCCCTTGCCGCCAAAACGGAACAGATCCTTCCCGGAACGGTTGGTCTCGCCCAAACGCAGGTCGTCCACCTGCATCAGGTAATCCAGCGCCGGATTGCAGGTCAAGGTATAGATCATGGTATCGCCTCCCTCATGTATCCTCATTATATAAGAATCCGCCCTTCTTGTAAAGATGTGTAAAAAAGTTTTTATCCCTCTTGACAAAAGAGTAGCAGGATGGTATACTTCATTTAGCATTTAGGTTAAATGTTAAATGAGGGAGGTTCTTATGGCACTACAAGACACCTTACGGGCGCTGGCGGATCCCATCCGCCGGGAAATACTGGATATGCTTAAAAGCGGACGCATGTCGGCCGGTGAGATCGCCGACCGGTTCCCGGTCACGGGCGCATCGATATCCCGGCATCTGTCGGTGCTCAAGGAAGCCGATCTGATCCGGGACACCCGGGAAGGCAAGTACATTTATTACGAACTGAACGCATCCGTATTGGAGGAGATTCTATTATGGGTCGCCACCTTGAAAGGAGAGAAGGAACCATGATCAAAACCCACAAAAAGCTACTGATAGTAACCTCCATTATCATCCTGTTGCCCACCGTTGCCGGTCTTATCCTTTGGGATCGCCTGCCCCAGGAAGTCCCTACGCACTGGGGGTTTAACGGGCAACCGGACGACTATGCCAGCCGGGAGGTAGCCGTGTTCCTTCTTCCCCTGCTGATGCTGGCGGTCCAATGGTTGTGTGTGCTGGCAGAGACCTTTGCTACAAAGAACAAACACCAGAACCCCAAGCTGTTGGGCCTTGTCTTGTGGATCTGCCCATTGATCTCCACCGTCTGCATGACCGGAGTATACGCCTGGGCGCTGGGATACACCTTTCCGGTTGAACGGGTCATTATCCCTGTTTTGGGTATCCTATTCTGTATCATTGGCAATTACATGCCCAAGTGCCGGCCCAACCGCACCATGGGCATCCGCATCCCGTGGACGATGCTAAACGAAGCGACATGGGTAGCTGCCCACCGGCTGACCGGTTGGATATGGACGCTGGGAGGCATCCTGATCCTGCCTTGTGCCCTCCTGCCCCACCCGTACTTGTTCTGGTGTTTCCTGGGGATCGTATTAGTCATGACACTCGTTCCCATTGTGTATTCCGCCATTCACTACTATCGGAACCGTTAAAACGGACGCCCTCATTCTTCGGAATGGGGGCGTTTTTATCAAAGAATTGACAAGCCGGTGATTTTGTGGTAAAACATCAATAAAGGCACTGTTTAAAAGAAATTTTTGTATTATAATCTTTTCATTATTTGTCATCTTCTTTGATTTTGTATAGGAGGCGCCACTATGTTCTACGTTGAGGCCACACCCCAGATCACCGGGCTGTTCACCCTGTTCCGCCAAGCCTGCTCACCGGACTTTGTGTTCCATGGAGAGAGCCACAACTTCTGGGAGCTGGTGTGCGTCATGGAGGGACGGGTGCGCGTAGCCGCCGACGAACAGGTATTTGAGCTGGAAGCCGGGCAGGCGATCCTGCATCCGCCCATGCAGTTTCACAACATCTGTTCCGCCGGTAACACCGCCCCCACCTTTGTGGTGTGCACCTTCACCGGCGAGCACATCCCCCCCATCACCAACCGTGTCTGCCGCATCCCCAATATGTCCGATGTCAAGGAGATGTACGAGCTGGGACGGCGCAGCTACGACTTTTATGCCGACATCCATTTTGCCGGTCCCCACGAGGGGAATCAGGGGCATCGGCTGTTTCTCAAGGAGCTGGAGGCACTGTTGCTAGGGCTAGCTGATCAGCCCTCCGACACCCGACAAAGTGCCACCCAAAGTGCCCGTAACTACACCCGTATCGTCTCCATTCTGGGGCAACAGGTACCCCGTCGTATGACGGTGGCCGCTATGGCAAAATGCTGTCAAATGAGCGAGATCAATCTGCAAAAGACCTTTTCCCGATACGCCGGTGTGGGTATCATGGAGTATTACACCCGTATGTGCATCCGTCATGCCACCACCCTGCTCAAACAAGGATATTCGGTCAAAGAGACCGCCGCCCAGCTGGGATACGCCGATCAAAACTACTTCAGCACCGTGTTTAAGCGGATCACCGGCACGACCCCCTCCCAGGCGCTGAAGGAACCGTGATAAACAAATCCCCCATTCATTTGGGGGATGTTTTTTTGCCATTTACCAGTCACTATGTTATTATGTTATAATGAAAGTACAATAACATAGGAGGTCAGTCTATATGAGAATGGAAGATCTGCGTAATCCGCCCAAGCAATACCGCCCCTCCCCCTTCTGGTCCTGGAACGAGCGACTGGATACCGAGGAGACCCGTCGCCAGGTGCGGCAGATGGATGAAGCCGGCATGGGTGGCTACTTTATGCATGCCCGGGGCGGTCTGCAGACGCCGTACATGCAGGAAGAATGGTTCCAAAACGTGCATGCCGCCGTGGAAGAAGGCTCCCGTCGGGGCATGTGGGCTTGGGGTTACGATGAAAACGGCTGGCCTAGTGGCTTTGGCAGCGGTATGGTCAACGGTATGGGGGTGCGATACCAACAGAAGTACCTGCGTCACGCCGTCACCGACACGCCGCAGAAGACCGAACGCACCATCGCTAACGTAGAGGTGGATGGCGTCAATCATCACTTCTACTACGACGTCAACCCCTTCTACGTAGACACGCTGGACAAAGCAGTTACCGAGGCTTTTTTGCGCACCACTCATCAGGTGTACAAGGATACCATGGGGGAAGAATTTACCCAGATGAAAGGCTTTTTCACCGATGAGCCGCAGGTGTCCCGGGACGGACTTCCTTGGTCATTCATCCTGGAGGATGCGTTCCGCTGCACCTACGGCGAGGACCTCCTCCCTCTGCTGCCCGGGCTGTTTATCGACACACCGGATCATCGACGGGTGCGGTATCAATACTGGAAACTGGTACGGGATCTGTTTGCCGATCACTTTATAAAGCCCATCTACGACTGGTGCCGGGAAAACGGCTCCAAGCTCACCGGTCATATGGTGCTGGAAGAAAACTATTACGATCACGTGCTTTCCAACGGCTGTTGTATGCCCCATTACGAGTTCATGGACATCCCCGGCATGGATCATCTGGGACGGAGCCTGGCCTCTATCCAGAACGAGATGCAGTTGTGTTCGGTGGCCGAGCAACTGGGCAAAAAGCAGATCCTCAGCGAGACCTTCGCTCTATCCGGGTGGAACGTCAGCTTTGAAGATCTGCGGCAGATCTACGAGCATCAGATGGTACACGGGGTCAACTACCTGTGTCAGCATCTGGAGGGCTATTCCCTGCGAGGAATCCGCAAACGGGATTACCCGGCTTCTCTGTTTAAGCATCAGCCTTGGTGGCCACACTACCGGTTGTTCAACGACATGGTCAGCCGCATCGGCATGCTCATCGCCGAGGGCGAAAATCGGCCGCAGGTATTGGTGCTGCACACGGTGGAGACAGCCTGGATCCGGCTGCTGGAAAACGACCGGTCGGTGGACGGTATTGCCCATCAGATGGTGGAGACCATGAACGCCCTGGAGCACGCCCAGATTCCTTACCATCTGGGTGACGGGCGCATCCTAGAGCGTCACGGACGGGTGGAAAACGGCCAAGTCAAGGTGGGCTGCCAAAGCTACTCGGTGGTCATCGTACCGCCGGCCGCCTGCTTTGGCGAACATACCCGGCGACTGCTGGAAGCATTTAAAGACCAGGGCGGCACCTTGATCTTCACCGAGGAAGCCCCCCGGTATACCGATGGTGTCGAGGATGACCGCTGGGAAGCCTTGATCGGCGGCTGTCCGGTGGTGGAGCACACCGCCGTAGACAAGGCAGTGCCGGATACGGTACGTCCCATCGCCCTTTCCTACGACGCCGACCCCCACGCCGAACCCATTCTGTGCGCTATCCGGCGGTTTGACGACAACGGCATGACCATGTATTATCTGGTCAACCAAGGAAATGCGCACCACGTCACCGCCACGGTTAAGGGAGGCAGCGCCACCCTCTTTGACCCGTTCACCGGTGAGCAGGAACCGGTGGCGTATCGGACGGAAAACGGTCGTTTGACCGCCACCCTCTCTCTGGCATGCAAGGGCAGCGCTGTTTTGTTTGTATACGACCGGGAAGAGGCCGGTCGGGGTGTCCCTGCCGCCACAATGACCGGCCAATCCATCAGCCCCAAGCTCATCGGCGCATGGGAGATCGTCCGGCAGGATGACAACGCCTTGACGCTGGACTATTGCGACGTCACCTTTGATGGCGAATGTGCCGGCACTAACGTGCCCATCAGCGACGTGCAGGAAATGGCCTGTGCTTACGGACGACCGGTGGACACCACCCTTACCTTCCGCTTTACCGTCGCTGAAAAAGCCTTTACCCGGTGCGCCTTGGTGGTGGAGACACCGGACATCTTTGCCATCACCCTTAACGGACAGCCGATCTCCAACATAGATGACGGTTATTACTTTGACCGGGCTTTCCGCACCATTGATATCTTTCCCTACGTACAGGAGGGTGTCAATGAACTGACCCTTTCCTGCCGCTTTGTCCAGTCGGCCGAGACCTATGCTGCCTTGGAGCGTTCTCTGCACTTTGAGTCGGAGAAAAACAAGCTCAGCTATGACATGGAACTGGAAGCGGTGTATATCAAGGGTGACTTTGGCGTGACCAGCGACAAGCCCTTTGAGGAGCTTCCCCGCCGGGGCCTGCGCACCGAGGGGCGGTTTACGGTAGGCAGGGCTCCCACGACCGTCACCGATGGGGCTTTGGCACCGCAGGGATACCCCTTCTTTGCCGGCACCATGACCTTCCGCAAGACCATCCGTCTCACCGCTGAGGAGGCCGCCCGGGCGACCGTTACCTTTGATCGGCTCCCCTCTACTGTTACCGCCGTGCGCATCAACGGGCAGGAGGCCGGGCAGGTGCTGTGGCAGCCCTACGAGGTGAATGTCGCTCCCCTTTGCCGGGAAGGGGAAAACACGGTGGAGATCACCGTCACCGGTAATCTGCGTAATCTGCTTGGCCCCTTCCATCTGGCGGAAGGCGAGTCCTTTGCGGTATGCCCCCACAGCTTTTTCCATCACTCCCCCGTATGGCTGCATGGCGACAACCGTGCCTGGGTGGACAGCTACTGCTTTGTGGAATATGGCCTGTTTTTCTGACCCCTTGCAATTCTCGGATAAAGATGATAAAATAGCTTTGTTATACCACGTTTAAGGGAGAAGTGCTATGAAGCTATCACTGGTCATCCCCTGCTACAACGAAGAAGCCAACATCCAACCGATGTATGACCTCTGCTGTGATGTTCTGTCGGAGGCGATTCCTTCCTTTGAGATGATCTTTGTCAACGATGGGAGCACCGACGGCACCTGGACTGCACTCAAGGCGCTGTACGAGCAGGATCGCCGCCGGGTGCGGTTGGTGGATCTATCCCGTAACTTCGGCAAAGAGGCCGCCATGTACGCCGGTCTTCAGCGAGCCACCGGCGACTACGTCACCATCATCGACGGCGACCGGCAGCAGCATCCATCGGTGGTACTGCAGATGGTCCGCTTTCTGGAGGCTAATCCAGACTATGACTGCGTTGCGGCCTATCAGGACAACCGCAAGGAAGGAGCCTTTACACGGCTGTGTAAAAAGGGGTTCTATAAGCTCATCAATGCCGCCTGCGAAACCACCTTCCGGGCGGATGCCAGCGACTTCCGCACCTTTCGTCAGGGGATGGTGCAGTCCATCCTGTCCATGAAGGAGTACCACCGCTTCTCCAAAGGGTTATTCTCCTATGTGGGATATCAGGTGCATTACCTCCCCTACACCGTGCAGGAGCGAGTAGCCGGTAAGACCTCCTGGTCCTTCCGCAAGCTCTGCAAGTATGCGCTGGAGGGTATCGCTTCTTTCACCACCTTTCCCCTTAAGATCGCCACGGTGGTGGGCAGCATCATGTCCCTGCTGTCCTTGCTGTATATGATAGTGGTGGTCATCCAGAAACTCTTCTTCGGCATCGCCATCTCCGGTTATGCCACCATCGTGGTGCTCATCCTGCTCATTGGTGGCCTGCAGATGATCATGCTGGGCATCATTGGCTCTTATGTGGCACGTATCTACATCCAAGGCAAGCATCGACCGGTATACATCGCCCGGGAATATCTGTCCGGCGATCCGGAAGAGGAATGACAACTACCAAAGAAGGGCTGTGAAGCATAATTGCTTCACAGCCCTTCTCTAATGTGCTTATATAGATCCGTGTTCGCTGATATAATCATCATAGGCTTGATAGAACAGACCCAGGTACATCTCCGTCATATCGGCATCAAAGCCCCCAACGGTATCGTCCACGCCCTCGTCCATATAGCCACCGCACGCCGTTACCTGCCTGGTGGTCTGGTCAAATGTCATGTACAGCAGAAAACGTGATTCATACACCGCTGATTGGTTGATGCCCTCGTGAGGCTCCTTGATGTCCAGAAAGCCGGCGACCGTGAAAGGAACCGCCCCTTCCTTAACAATGCTGCCACTGGGCGCCTGTGGTCCATCCCACCCGGGATTAAACTCCATCGTGCAGGGAAAGCCTTTATCCTCCTGCACCGAGTAAAAGCCGTATTCCACGGCGGTGCCAAAGGGAACGTCGGTGCGATCTCGCCAGATACCGGTGCGGTAATCCGGCGGCGGCTGAGAGACAGGCTCCTCGTCACTGCAACCGGAAAACAGCACCAGCAGTATCAGTAAAAGGGGAAGAAACCGCATCAATTTCATTGTATTCACATCCTTTGTTGACAGTATACCACGCGGCAGGTGGTTTGACAAGACCCAACATTTGTGCTATACTGCCCAAGAAATGAGGTGACAGCATGATCAACTGTGAAGAATGCGAAAACTATGATTTTGACGAGGAAAGTGAAAGCTATACGTGTCTTATGGATTTAGACATGGACGATTTTGAGCACTATGTACTCAGCCGAGACGCTCGCTGTCCCTATTTTCGGATCCGGGATGACTACCGGATCGTCCGCAAACAGAACTAAGCAGAGCCGTCGCTCCATAGAGCGACGGCTCTGTTGTTTTAGCGCACGGTCACCACGATGCCCTCCGGTGCGGTATACACGGTGTGCAGGCCGTCCGGTGTCTGTTCACAGCGCACCCACACCTCGCCTCCTTGGGGCAACGGATACCGCCCCTCCGCATAGGTCAGATCGCCCAGATCGGGGCTCAGAGTAATATGAGAGCCACCGGGACTGTCAAAGTGGATGCCCAGTACGTTTTCCATCAAAAACGGTACCGGCCCGGAGGACCAGCCGTGGCACAGGCTATGCCGGTATTGGCGATAGCAATGGTCGCCAAAATCGCCGTGGATATCTTTTTCTCCCTCCCGGGGAAGCCGATCCAGCGGCGCACTGCCGTCCAACCATTCGATATGAAAATCCTCCCAGAAGGTGGTCGCTCCCCTGTCGAGCATACCGCCATAATAGGTACGCATGTTCTGTAGGGCTGTGGTCATATCCAGCGCCTTGGCGGTGGCGGTGAGCAGGTAATAGCTCATGAAGGTAGAATAGCCGCTGACCCCACCGGACAGCTTAGCGCCTGCTTGCTCCTTGGAGATCATGCCGGCCAGATACGCCATAGCGACCGCCGGCTTATAGGTGGCATCGGTGGGCAGATATCCTCGCAGGGTCCTCACCGCAGTCGCTACTCGTTGCTGTCGCTCCGGTTCCTCCCACAAAGGCAGAAGCTCTTGCACCCCCTCCAACGCCTGCACCGCCAGCGCCTGCACCCCGGTCATCGCATCCGGAGCTCCGCGACTGGGCCAATCCAGAAAGAAATCGCCCAGGTTCATCAATCCTTGCTCATCGATGTGATTCAGCAGAATATCGGTTAAGTCCAGAATATACGCCTTGTGGGTGTCGGGAAATTGCCGGTCGCCGGTATACCGATACCAATCCGCCAGAATATACAGCCACCAAAGGGAATAGGTGGGCATGGTATTCATCCATCCGGGCAAGGGGGTGGCCTCTTTTAGCGCCGTTAAGCTGTCCTCCAGTATCTCCTGACGGCCAAATACCGACCGGATGGTCAGCATCTCCGGGTGAGAATCCCCGATCCAGATAAGACGATCGCGCTTGATCCCATCCCACAGATGGGTCTGCATGCACAGATGGCAGGTATAGGCAGCGGTGTCAAAGATCTCGTTAACACGTGGATCGTTGCACCGGAAGGAGCCTCGGTACGGCAGATCACGCCGCACAAACACCGCCGTTGTGGCCTTGAACGCAACGTATGCCTCCTCGCCCAGCAGTTCCAGATAGACGAAGCGGAACCCGGTCTGCCCCCATTCCTGATCGCTAAGCCACGGCATGGCCACCTCAAAGTCACGCACGTCGTGGTCGTTGGTAGCGCCACGTTCTCCTACGGGGGTCAGCGCCTCCCCCACCGACTCTCCAAACCGGATACGCACCCGGGCACGAGGCGACACCTCCGGGCAAAGCAAACGGATACCGCCGTGTAATTCCCGGCCGAAATCCAGCAGAATACCGGCGTTTTCGTGGCTCTCGCGGTTATCCAGCCATGCCAGACACTGCTCATTAAAATGAAGCATCATGGGCCGTTCCTGCAACAGGTTTTCTGCTCCCTCCACCTTTCCGCTGGTCAACACCACCCGGCTGGGCAGAACAAAGGAACGTTTCCTATCGTCATCTCCAATGAAGCGCATCATTATTCCCCCTTCTCATCTTCACTATAGCACAATCGGTCTCTTGGGAGCAAGGGGGTATCTTTATAAAAATGGGGGCGTTTTTTCGTTTTATCTTGCAAAACGGAAAAGGGTTTGTTATGCTATACTTATAGGGGGGATAAGGATGAAACGATTGCTATCCTTACTGTTGTGTGTGGCCTGTCTGTTGTCCCTTTGCGGATGCGATACCGCCCGATACGAAGAAGCGGCAACAGCGGTAGCGCAAACCACGCTGACAGAGCAAGGCACCTATGGCGTGACGCCGGAGCTGCTGACCGCCTTGAAATGTGCCGACTATGCACCTGCCAAAAACGTCATCTTCATGATCGGGGACGGCATGGGCTTTGCGGCGGTGGAAGCCGCCGAGATGCGGTACCGCGACCAGCTATACCAGGGGAAGCTCAACATGCATTATCTGCCGCACAGCGGCCGTTCCATCACCTATTCCGCCGACAATGCCGTCACCGACTCTGCGGCAGGCGGAACGGCGCTGGCCACTGGGTTTAAGACCTCCAACAGCACCGTTGGAATGAACGTTGACGACACCGCGGCGTATCTGACCACCCTGGAGCTGGCCGCCCGGAAAGGGAAAAGCACCGGCGTGGTGGTGACCAAAAGTGTCACCGACGCTACCCCTGCCACCTTTACCGCCCACGTGGGCAAGCGCACCGAACAAGGACGGATCGGGGCGCAGCAGGTGTTTGCCATGCAAAACGGCACCTTATCTCTGCTGTTGGGTGGTGGACTGGATTATTTTACCGAAGGAGGCGTAGTCACCAACCACGTCACCACCTTAGACGAAGCCAAGACGGCCAAGCTGCCGGTGCTGGGGCTGTTTAGTGGCGGCGCCATGAATACCGCTGACAGCACACAGCCCACTCTGGCACAGATGACACAGTTAGCGCTCGATCGGTTATCCTCCGACAAAGACGGCTTTTTCCTCATGGTGGAGGGGTCACAGATCGACACCTTTGCCCACAGCAACAAGCTGGAGGAATCCCTGCGTGAGGTATATGCCTTTGATTGCGCCGTGGGTGTCGCTATGCGCTACGTCGCTCTTCACCCCGATACCGTGCTTATCGTCACCGCCGACCACGAGACCGGTGGTCTAACCCTGCCGAGCCCCCTGACTCCGGACAGCTTTGAACAGATTCGCTATACCTCCGGCAGCCATACCGGGCAACCGGTCCCGGTGTTTGCCATCGGATATGGCACAGAAGCGTTGGCTACCACCCAGCAAAATACCGACTTGGCTATTTTCACAGCCTCTGTGTTGGGCGAAACCTCCTTTGGGCAACGGGACACCGTTTACACGGTGTGTGAGGAATCCGCTGTCACCTTTACGGCGGATAACAACAGCGTCACCTGGAAGGCCGGCTCTTTACCCAAAGAGACCGTGCCCTGCGCCCTCTATCTGCAGGTCACCAACACGGGGAGTACCGCTATGAAGGCGCCCACGGTGCTGGTAGACGTGGGGGACTTTGGCGTGCTGCCGGATGTGCCGGCAGTCACTCTCCAGCCGGGACAGATAACCGAGCTTATCTACGTCTTGTCTGCCGAGCACCGGCCGGATGCCGCCGCCGGAGGGGACGTGACCTTGATGCTGTTCCCTAAGGACGGCGAGGTATCCCTGCAAGTCCACAAAGCACAGTATCTCTGCCGCCCGGAGGGGCGGTGATTCGCCAAACAGATGTTGTCGTAGGTGACAAGGCAAATGCCTTGTCACCTACATTCTTTTAGGCGGCGCAAAAAGAGTGTTGTCAAGCAACCTTTGCTTATGTTATAATAGGGACAGATGGGGATCTCCCCATGACAAAAAAAGAAAAGAGGTACCATCATGAAGGATACGTTTAAAGGTATGGGCGACGTGCTGTTTTGTTTATTTGAAGTGATCGTGGGCATCCTGCTGTTCATCAATCCGGCAGAGTTCACCATGGGCATTCTCATGGCCATCGGTGTCGCCCTATTGGTTGCCGGCGTGTGCAACATCGTCAAGTATTTCCGCCTGGAGCCGGAGTTGGCTACCACCGGCCAATACATTTTCAAGGGCTTGATCGCCCTGTTGGCGGGTGCTTTCTGTGCCTTCCGTGCCGGTTGGTTTATGGAAACCGTTCCGGCGCTGACCCTCATCTATGGTGTCATCCTGCTACTCATCGGCCTGGCTAAAGTGCAAACCACAATCGACATGGCTCGCCGCAAGGCTGAGACCTGGTATCTGCCCCTCATCTGCGCTGCCATCTCCATCGTTTGTAGCGTTATTGTGCTCAACAGCTCCTTTGACTCCAACGATACCCTGTGGCTGTTCACCGGTTTCGCCCTCGTCATCGACGCCATCATCGATCTTGTCACCATCATCACCGATCGCAGAGGCGCCAAGAAAGACAAGAAGGACAATGACAAGGACGAGGACGAGGAGAAAAAACAACTTGAAGAAGGCCTAAAGGATGCAGAGAACGAGGAAGATCCGGCGGAAGAATAAGTCTGACCGAATGCATGACTCCCGGCATTTGCGCACACAATAGATCATCTCATGAAACGGAGGTGCACCGGTGAAACGGATAAACAAAACCACCTGGCGTCCCACGTGGCAGGTCATGATCAAGAACATCTACCGCCACAACGTGTTTAAAAGTGCGGCCGCTTTAGCGTATTATCTGCTTTTTGCGCTGTTTCCGCTGCTCATCTTCGCCTCCAACCTGTTGGGCCTGTTGAACCTTAACATCACCGACGTCACCCAGTCCCTCGCCCGGGTGTTGCCCACCGACGTGGTGGCCATCGCCGAGCACTATCTGGACTATGCCAAAGAAAACTCCAGCCATGCCATGCTGTGGTTTTCGCTGGTGTTCTCCATCTGGTTCCCTGCCCGGGCGGTGCGAGGACTCATGGATGACGTGCGCCGTGCCTATGATATGGGACGCCCACAGCATCCCTTGTTGTATATTGCCAAGCAGTTTGTGTACACCTTGCTATTCCTGGTTGCCATTTTCCTGACCTTACTGCTCACGGTAGTGGGAGAAAACGTGGTGGAGGCCACCGGTAACCTCCTCGCCTTTTCTCCACCTCTGTTGCGGTTGTGGCAATACCTGCGTTTTCTCCCCGTGGGACTACTGATGTATACCACCATCGGCTGTCTGTACTCTTTGGCCACCGAGCGACGGCAACGGTTTAAGGCCGTCATACCGGGTATTTTGCTGGCTTTGGCGGCATGGCTGATCATCAGTATCGGTTTTTCGGTATACGTAGAAAACTTTGCTCATTATTCTGCCATATATGGGACCATGGGGGCCGTGATCGTACTGCTGATCTGGTTGTATCTGTCGGCGGTAGTGCTCATCCTGGGAGCAGAGTTCAACGCCGCCCTGGAGCAGGTGCAAGGAGTCAAGAAGCTTTAACGAAAGTAAGAGCCGCAAGCACGGATGGGCTTGCGGCTCCGTTTATAGCAGCTCTTCATAGAAGTGGGAAACATAGCCTTTATCCGTCAGCAGGGAAAACACCGCATCCAGCTTTTGTTCAAACTCCGGCTGGTACCACTGGTAGTCAGGGTAAAAATACTGCTCGTGTATCATTATCCACAGCCGCTGGCGCACGGTCATCGGCGCTAAGGTCGCTATGGCTCGCTGGGTGTCAAAGCCGTTGATAACCATGTCGATAGGAGCATACACTACGCCGTCCCGGGCGATCATCTCCCCCTCCCGGATGCGTGTTGCCTCCTCCTCGTCACAACCATAGGAGGTGCGTGGATGCTGCTCGTCTCCGTAGAGGCCTAACAGCCCCCGGATGCCGTTGTCCCGAAGGGCATCAAGCCCTTCCGGAGTGGTCAGACAATAGTGGATGGTGGTGGTCTCAGCCAGCGCCGCCGGTGAAGCAAATCGAACGATCTCACGATGTACCGCCCGGCAATCCCGGTATACCTCGTCATAGGAAGAAAACTCGTAAGGCTTGACGTTTTCATAATCCGAGTGGAAGGAAAGCTTAAGCCAATCGGCGTTGTGCGCCCACTCGTCCCGGTAACGGTCGGTCATCTGGGACAGATCGAAGCTCTCGTCCCGATAGAACAGATTCAGTTGTACCTTGAGTCCGTATTTTTCGTGAAACCGACGATACATAGCCGGATACGGATGATCAAACAAGCTGTCCCGGGGATGTTCGGTCAGCTCACGCAGAAAACGGATGTTATCGTCCACCGTAAAGCAAAAAGTCTTCACAGGAATCACCTCTCCCCTATTATAGCAAAAAACGAATAAAGGTCAAGATAAACAACCAAGGCCGCCCAAAGGGGCGGCCTTGGCGTTTCTTTGTTCGCTATTTCCCGGTTACCACAACTTAAAAGAAAGTCGAAAAATGTAATATGCTGTATTCGCTATCAAAACACCATAAGTGTAAATAGAAATCATCTTTTGGTTGTGGAATAATCCTCGATTGCCGTACAGCCATACAGCCGACACCAGGAACAGTGCCATGGCGTTGTAATACATATATCCCTTTACGTCCAGCCTAAACAAGGACAGCATTGCACGAGTAACCCCACATGTGGGGCAATGTACTCCGAAGAAATACATGATCGGGCAGGTAAACCCCAACGAACGATGAAGGAACAGATATACCGCCAACAGACAAACGGCAATCAAATTGTTAACTGTAACATAAGATTTTATGACGCTTTCAGCAAAAAAATCACGATTTTCAATTTCATTTTCTATTTCGAACAACGTTTCCTGTATTCGTTTGGCATTGATGTGCCAGCCATTGATCTTATTGCAGGATTTTTTTAGAAAAGACAAAAAAGAACCGGTCGATCTTATGTGTGAAAATCCCAAGGATCATTAGAAAAATTGCAAATGCCGTTTTCATTTCTCGTTAATCCTCATTTGGGTTCATTTAACCACTCCTCGTCCCACGGATAATAGATAGACAAAATTTCTCCGCCCCTTTTCAAGGATTCCTCTGCATAAATACCGGGAATCGTCATAGCTAATCCCTCGCGAAGAGAGATCGGAGCAGGCAGCCCTTCTTGCACTGCACGGAAAAATCTGTCCTCTATTGCGTAATCCATTCCGCCGTGTCCCTCTGCGTCAGGATTTTCGGCGTAGGCAGGAGGCATAAATTCACCGCTGATTTCTTCCATGTTGTTATTTGCTTTTTCAGAATTATAACGGATCACCGGTTTACCCATGCGATCAATACGCTCCATATACCCTTCGGTACCAAACACACGATAATTATGATGTCCTATATCTGCTCGACATCTTCCGTTTCTCATAAGACGAACAATTACACCCGATTCCGTTTGGAATTGCGCACACGACATATCATCTTTCTTGTCGCTTTTACCGTATTCTTCAGCAGCGGCATGTTGTCCTGTACCAAAGCACGAAACTCGGCGAAGATCTTCCCCAAGCACTGTCAACAGCGGTCCGAGCGAATGCGTGCAATAGCGAATAGGGGAAAGTAATTTTCGCCAGTTCCCGTTTTCAGTAAGTGCAACTGCAGTTTCCCTGTCTCTATCGGGATGATTCCAATGAATATACTCCGCCTCTAAGCAGTAAGGTTTTCCCAATTGTCCGCTTTGATAAAATTCATTTAATAACACGGAAAATTTTTGCTCATTGGGATTCGCGCCAACTGAGATGATTGCTGACGATTTTTGAGCCGCCTTCCACAATCTGTCTGCCTCATCTAAGTTTGCAACTACCGGAATATCTGTAAGCACGTTAATATTTCTTTCCAATGCTCTTATACAAAAATCGGCATGTATATCGGCACCGGTTTCAACGATTACCGCACCCAGATTCGCCTTTTCGAGCATCTCATCATAATTTTCATAAAACACAGAATCAGGAAACATTTCGCTAAACGGAGAATCCTCACGCCACTGCTTCTCATACCAATTGTGCGGCAAAATATCGCACGCTGCGGCGCACTCGACATAATCAAATTTTCCGGCCAGCTTAAACATTGCCCTGCCGCGGTGTCCCAAACCTACAACACCGACTCGAATTTTTTCCATTATTGATCCCTTCCTGATGTTTTTATTTTTATTTTATTATATCAAAAACGTCATAAAAATCTATAAATTTATTTCGAAATAAATGTATAATCTTTCAGCCGAATCAATTGGTCTAATATGATGAAAGATTAGGTAAGAAGTAAGCCCCAAGAACTTATCGTCCTTGGGGCTTTGGGACCGACACTCAAAATGAAACCGGTCTTAAAACTTGATTTTCTTTAATTTATGTGTTGTAATTTTTCAATAGCAGATGTTTTTATTGCTGTTTCTCCGCCAAAATTAGCACAGTATTGATAGTGTTTGATTGCTTTGTTGGTATCCTGTAACTTTTCATAAATTTCTCCCAACCAATAATTAGAAATAAGCATATCTATTTTATCAGGTTTTGGGAATAAACGCGACAATACGTTAAGGTGATATACTTCTGCGGTTTTATAGTCACCCCTAGCCATTGCACGGTCACTTTTTAAAATTACATCCACCAAACCACTGCAAACAATGTTTAACTTTTGCTTTTGTATTTCATTAAAAAGTATCTCCGCCGCTTGATTATCACCATATGAAAACAATAATGAGGATTTTAAAAGTTTAGCCAAATTTTGTTTTTTATCGCTTGCCACATTAATCATTTCATCAACAGTCGCAAGTGCGTTTTCTCTATCATTTAATAAATCATACGCAATTAACGCTACCCGCAAAACATCGACGCTGAGCTTTTTAATAACTAAATCATCAGCATTTTTTAGTTTCTCATAGTGTCTTATAAATTCAGCAGGTTTTAATTCTTGGCGAACAAGTTTATTTCCTAAATTTATTAACTTTCCCTTTCCCTCAGCATATCTCCCCCAAAAGATAATAAGTACACAAAGCAAATATACGATTATGCCTAATATTAACAGAAAATTTTCATTAATGCCCATACTGTTAAAAACAGCCCATAAAGAGATGGCAATACTCGCCAAAATAAAATAGCATATTGCCATAATCAATATTTTTCTAAAACTCTTTTTCGTTAAAAACATAAAATCACCGACCTTTAAGTGTATTATAGCATAAAAGCGACGATAAATCAATGCGAAGCATTGTATATCATCAATTCCGCAGGAATTGCATATCATCAAAACGCAAGTTTTGTATATCATCAAGCCGACAGATTTTTAATACACACCTAAAGGTGTGATGATATACGCCGCACTTGTGCGGCAATGATATACACGACTGCGTCGTGATGATATACCAAGCCTGTCGGCTT
>SVPB01000069.1 GCA_015066065.1 Oscillospiraceae bacterium
GATGGTGTCCGGCGCATCCTTGGGGGCGTAGCTCAGCTGGGAGAGCGTACGGTTCGCATCCGTAAGGTCGAGAGTTCGATCCTCTTCGTCTCCACCAGGGTAAAGGCCATGTGATCGGTTGATCATATGGCCTTTTTAATATTTTATAAAAAACACTTGCATTATCTTCTTCTATATTGTATAATTATATACAATCATTCGGATAAACCGAAAAAGGAGGCAATTAGTATGAAACGCATTCTCTCTGTATTAATGGCTGTGGCTCTGCTGCTGTCCCTGACGGCTTGCGGCGCCGGCACCAGCATGACGATGGGCACCGGTGGTACCGCCGGCACCTACTACGCCTACGGCGGCGTGCTGGGCAATCACATCAAGACCAACTGTGGCATTAGCGTCAACGTGGTGTCTACCGATGGCTCCAAGGCCAACATTCTGGGCATTGATGCCGGCAACTATCAGCTGGGCACGGTGCAGTCCGACGTGTTGGCGTATGCGGCTGCCGGTTCTCGCTCTTTTGAGAAGGAAGGTGCCATCGACTCCTTCCGTGTTGTTGGCGGTCTGTATGCGGAAGCGGTACAGCTTGTGACCATGGACCCTGCGATCAAGAGTGTTGCTGATCTGCGTGGTAAGAAGGTCTCTATCGGCGCTGCCGGTTCCGGCGTTTACTTCAATGCGGTGGACGTTCTGGCTGCTGCCGGTATGACGGTGGAGGACATTGATCCTCAGTATCAGTCCTTTGCGGATTCTGCCGATGCGCTCAAGGACAAGAAGATTGACGCCGCCTTTATCGTGGCCGGTGCTCCCACCCCCGCTATTCAGGAGCTGTGCACCGCTGCTGATGCGTATCTGGTGCCTATCGACGGCGCTATTGCGGAGGCGTTGCTCAAGACTTCTCCTTACTACACCACCTACAAGGTGCCGGCCGGCACCTACGATGGCCAGACGGCCGACGTGACTACCGTCACCGTGAAGGCGACCTTGATTGTCAGCACCTCTGCTTCTGAGGATGATGTGTACAACATCACCAAGGCTATCTTTGAGCAGAAGGATGGCATCAGCCACGCCAAGGCGGCTGAGCTGTCTCTGGAGAACGCCACCACCGGTATGGAGGCTCCCTTCCACGCTGGTGCCGCTAAGTACTATGCCGAGAAGGGCATTACCGTTGAGACCAAGTAATAGTCCTGTGCATATTCGATTGGCTGCAGGCTCGTACTGCAGCCAATCTTTTGCCATTCTGTAGGAGGTTTTTATGGCTTTTTTTAAGAAAAAAACCGCTGCGGCAGATAACGTTCCCATGGATGTAGAAGAAGTCATGAAGAAGTACGACCGGGAGTCCAATACCCGTGTATGGGAGGGCGTTCCCAAGATTGTCGTTACTTGTGTTTTGGCGTTATTTTCTGTATTTTGCATCTATGTTACCTTGTTTGCCACATGGCTCGACGAGGTGCGCTTGACCACCTTTATGGCCTTTATCATGCTTATTGGCTTTTTGGTGTTTCCGGCTCGTAAAGGCACGCAGCGTGTCAATCATATACCGTGGTACGATATGGTGCTGATGGCACTAGGCGCCGGTTCGTTTTTGTATCATGCGATCAATGCGGTATCTATTCTGGAACGCTATCGTATCGATACGCTGGAAGTGATCATCGGCATCGTTGGTATTCTGTGCCTGGCGGAGCTTTGCCGCCGCAGTGTGGGTCTTCCCATTTTGATAGTGGCCGGAGCCTTGCTGATTTACGCACTGGTCTGGGGCTCCACCAACCCGGATATGTTTGGCCGTATTACGGAGAACGTACGCACGCTGTTCTATTCTAAGGAGGGTATTCTCAACACCCCCATTAACGTGTGCTCCAAGTATATCGTCATGTTCATCATATTTGGTGCTTTTCTGGAGCGTACCGGTATTGCCGACTTCTTTATTAATATCTCCAATGCATTGGTGGGTCGCTTTTCCGGCGGTCCTGCTAAGGTGGCGGTTGTGGTTTCGGCAATGGAAGGCATGGTGTCCGGCTCCTCGGTGGCGAACACCGTTGGCTCCGGTGCGGTGACCATTCCGCTGATGAAACGCACCGGCTATAAGCCGGAATTTGCGGCGGCGGCGGAGGCCTCCGCTTCCACCGGTGGCCAGATCATGCCCCCGATCATGGGCGCGGCCGCCTTCCTGATGGCGGAGACCATTGGCGTGCCGTATTCCAATGTGGTGCTGCGCGCTATTCTGCCGGCAGTTCTTTATTTTGCCGGCGTGTTTATCGCTGTTCACCTTGAAGCGAAGAAGGAGGGCCTGCGTGGTTTAACCAAGGAAGAGCTTCCTCGTCTTAAGCCTCTGCTTCGGCAGTCGTATTTGCTGTTTCCGCTGTTACTGCTCATCTATCTGGTGGGCACCAGCACCCGTTCCATCGCCTATGCGGCGGCGATTTCTATTGTTGCCGCCATTGTGGTGAGCCTGTTCAACAAGAAACAGCGCATTACCCCCAAGCGCCTGCTGGAAGCCTTGGCTGCCGGTGGTCAAGGGATGATCACTGTTGCGGCGGCGTGTGGCGTGGCTGGTATGGTGGCCGGTATTATCGGCGTTACCGGGCTGGGCTTTACCCTGATTAACGGTATTGTAGCGCTGGCCAACGGTCAGGTGATCATCGCCTTGGTCTTGACGATGCTGTGCTGTATCGTGCTGGGCATGGGCGTGCCCACCACGGCTAACTACTGCATTATGGCAGCTACCTGCGCTCCCATTTTGGTACAGATGGGTGTTCCGCTGATTGCTGCGCACTTCTTTGTGTTCTACTTCGGCATCGTAGCCGACCTGACGCCGCCGGTGGCGTTGGCCGCCTATGCCGGCGCGGCGATCGCTCAGGCCAACCCGATGAAGACGGCGATCACCTCTACCAAGCTGGCTATTGGTGCGTTTGTGGTTCCGTACGTGTTTGCGCTCAACCCGGCGATGCTGTTCATTGACACCACCGTACCGGACGTGATTCTTATTTGTATCACCTCTCTGGTGGGTATCTTTGGCGTGTCTGCGGCGCTGGAGGGTTATCTGCTGTGTCCGATGCGCTGGTATGAACGCATCCTCAGCGCGGTGGGTGGTCTGTTGCTCATTTATCCTGGCCTTGTTACCGATATTGTCGGTGTGGCATTGGTCGGGCTGGTGGCGGCCGTGCAGATTATTGGGAAAAATCGTAATTCCCTTCGTTCAGCCTCCTCATAAAACCGAAGTCCCTCTCCGCTTATTTGTGCGAAGAGGGACTTTTTGCGTTTTTTAGTTGCACTATGTCTAAACATGTGGTATGATGAATAAAATCACGAAACGGAGTGGTGGTATATGAAGCAAACGGTACGGTTTTTGAAACTGGATAAGCGAGCCATAGCCCCTACCTACGGAAGCGAATGGGCGGCCGGCGCCGATCTGTACGCCTTGATGGATACCCCGGTGACCTTGGCGGCCGGAGAGACGGCGCTCATTCACACCGGCATTGCCGTGGAGATACCGGAAGGATACGTGGGGCTGGTGTGCGCTCGCAGTGGCTTAGCCACCAAGCGTGGTCTTGCTCCTGCCAATAAGGTGGGTGTCATCGATGCGGATTATCGAGGTGAGATCATGGTGGCATTGCACAATCACGGCAGCTTACACCAGACCATTGATGACGGTGAGCGTATCGCTCAGCTGGTGATCGTTCCCTATCTGACGGCAGAATATACCGAGGCGACAGAGCTTAGTGACACGGTGCGAGGTGAGGGAGGCTTCGGCTCCACCGGCACCCGATAAGCAGGGCGCACCATACATAACAAAAGGAGAGGGCGATGCCCTCTCCTTTTATCATATACCAACGGTAGGGGACAGCCCCAGATAAGCGCAAAGGCCTTCGTAGATAGCGTAAGCAAACGCATACTGATCGTTGACCAGCTTGTAAGCGTCCTGCTCATTGGTGATATACGCCAGCTCTACCAGAATAGCCGGCATGGCGGTACGGCGCAGTACGTATAGGGCCGGATTGACCCGGACACCGTTGTCTTTGGTGTTTACACGGTTAACGATCGCCTGCAAAACAGCTTGTGCCAGATCGCCGGCGACGCTATCTCGCCGGAACACGTACACCTCGCTGCCGTTAATGGCCGGGTTCTCGTTGGCGTTGCAATGGATGCTGATGAAATAGTCTGCCGGCCAGCTGTTAGCACCGTTAACACGTGCGGCCAGACTGGTGGCGTTGCTGGTGCCCAGCACCTCGTCCGGAGCGTTACGTGAGGTGCGCGCTTCAAAGCGCCCATCCTCGTTAAGGATCTCTCGCAGATAGATGCCTACCGGGTAGGTGATATCCTGCTCCCGTAGCCCGAAGCCCTCGGCGCCGGCATTGATCCCTTGCGGATTATGCCCTTGGTCGATATATACTTTGATGGCCAAAATAATTCATCCCCTTTCACTACACTATATGAGGAGTGAAAGGGGATGTATGCGTTATTTGAGTAGCTGCATCAAGCGAATGGCGGTGCTTTCCACCGTATCGTCCATGGCCTCCTCTACCGTGAGAGAGGCGTATGACTCGTATAGCGGCGTTCGCTCGTCGTACAGCTCGCGCAGGGTCATGGTAGGCGGCATTTTCACGCCCCGTTTGACCGGGTCGCCGATGCGTCTGGTGAGGGTCTCGAAGGGGATGGCCAGGTATACTACTGTGCCCATATTCTGCAGATGGCTCATGGCTTTGTTGGAATAGACGGCACTGCCACCGGTGGCGATGACGGTGCTTTCTGTATTCACCGAGCAGATGGCCTGCTCCTCTCGGCAACGGAATCCGTCCAACCCCTCCAGGCGGATGATATCTCGCAGGGGTCGCCCGTTTTGCTGGATGATAATATCATCCGTATCTATGAAATGATAGCCGAGCATGGCGGCCAGACGCCGCCCAATGGTGCTTTTGCCGCAGGAGGGCATGCCGATAAGGATGATATTGGTCTTCATGATGGCACCCTATGCTTTCAGTTTTTTGACGTCGTCAATGTGCCCCATGACCAGCAGATGCTCCTGCTGATCAAAGCGATAATCCGGACTCATCATGGGGGAGATATCCTGGTCCCGGCGGCTGGCTAATATGTTCAGGTTGTAGTTGGCACGCAGATTGAGCTGGCGGGGCGTTTTGTCCACCCAGGCGGAGGGGGTGGCTATTTCAAAGATGCCGTAATCGCCGGCTAAGGCTACAAAATCAAAGATGCTGTCACAGCATTCCTTCACCGCTAGCCGATAGGCAATGTCCTTTTCAGGGAAGACGACATGATCGGCGCCGCCCAGACGCAGGAACTTCTCCTGCATCTCTTGGGTGGCTTCGCTGAAGATTTTTTTGGCTCCCAGCTCCTTGAGGATATCGGTAACGACCAAACTGTTGTGGAAATCTTCGCCAATACAGACAAAGCAGGCATCAAAATCGGCTACGCCAAAGGAGCGAAGCACCTCCGGGTTGGTGCAGTCGCCGATCTTGCCGCTGGTAGCGATGGGGAGAAGAGCCTCTACCTTGTCGGGGTTTTTGTCGACGATCATTGTCTCGGCTCCTTGCTCCGCCAGGCTTTTGCAGAGGTGGTTGCCGAAGGAACCAACGCCAACGATGAGGAATGACTTTTTCATGTGTTTTCCCTCCTGATAATTTTAGGGTTATTTAACCAATGATGACCGTTTCGGCCGGCTGACTGACCGGCGGTCTTGTTCGTTTTTCGAAGATCGCCAAGGAGAAAGAGATGCTGCCCACCCGTCCCAGATACATGAGGAGGATGAGGATGATCTGGCAAACTTCCCCCAACTGACGCGTGATACCCGTGCTCATCCCCACCGTGCCGATGGCCGAGAAGGTCTCCAGCAGGATGTCGGAAAGCGGCAGGTCGCTGTGTAAAGCGCACAGAAGCAGTCCGGCGGTGATCGCCAGTAGTAGGTTGTAGAGAGCGATGGATGCCGCACGGCGATGGTAGCTCTCTCGGATGTGTCGACCGAAGGCGTTAACCTCCCGACGATGGGTTATTTCGGCAAATACGTAGAGCACCAACACAGCAAAGGTGGTTGTTTTGATGCCGCCGGCAGTAGAGCCGGGGCTGCCGCCGATGAACATATAGAGTATGGTCAGCAGCTTGCTGCCTTCGGTTAGGGTGGCGGCGTCGGTGGTGCTGAAACCGGCAGTGCGAGGGGTTACCGCATTAAACAAGGATCGCAGCGCTTGTTCTCCGGCCGATTGACCGGCCATGTTCTCCCGTTCCAACAGCCAGAACAGCAAGGTTCCAGCTATGGTTAACACAGCCGATATGGTCAACACCAGCTTGGTTTGCAGGCGGTATCGTTTCCAATGGAACCGGTTGTGCCATAGGTCGTCCCACACCCAGTAGCCTAATCCTCCCAAGGTGATCAGCCCTGTCATCACCAGCACAACAAGTGGGTCATTGGCATAGCTGGTCAGGGAGGAATACGGACCGGTGAACGGTCCCATCAGATCGAAGCCGGCATTGCAAAAGGCGGAGATGGAATGGAATAAACCGTACCATAATCCTTTGCCCCATCCCAGCATGGGGATGAAACGGATGGACAGTACCAAGGCGCCGATGATCTCGATGGCTATGGTGCCAATAAATATCTTACGGGTCAAAGGCAGGATACTGCCGCTGTCGGCGGTGCTGATGCTCTCGATCATGCGTTCTCGATTGCGGATGCCTACCCGTTGACGCAACACTAACAGCAGCATGGTGGCGATGGTCATAAATCCCATACCACCGATCTGAATCAGACTCAATATAATGATCTGCCCAAATCCAGTCCAATACACGGCGGTATCCTGCACCACCAGACCGGTTACACAGGAGGCGGATGTGGCGGTGAACAGAGCATCCTTGAGAGAAGCCCCTTGTCCATCGCGAGTGGCGATGGGTAAACATAGGAGTAGGGTTCCTGCTGCAATAAGCGCCAAAAATCCGAGGGCAATGACCTGGACGTTGGACATACGTTTAAGGCGCATATGGTTCTTCCTTTCTTTCGGCGTATCGCCGTATGGCTTGCGCGGCTGGCTTGGTCATGCCCTTAACCAGCAGCAGCTCCTGCTCGGTGGCGTTGAGGACGTTGCTCAGGGAGCCAAACTGCCGCAACAGCGCTTTGGCACGGCTGGGGCCAATGCCGTCGATCTTCAACAGCGTGGTGGAAAGAGATGACTGCTTGCGGCGCTGACGATGATAAGCGATAGCGTAACGGTGCACCTCTTCCTGAATGGCGGATAACAGCGTAAAGGCTGCTCGCTTGTTCTGTATGCTGATCTCTCCGCCGGTGGTGGCGATTGCCCGGGTGCGGTGACGGTCATCCTTGACAAGACCATACACCGGGATTCCCAGACCATAACCATCAATAACCGGCCCTACGGTGGATACGTGCCCTTCGCCGCCATCCAGGAGGATGAGATCGGGCAGACGACCAAAACCGGCGGCATCCTCGCGATGCGCCAGGTACTCGTCCAGTCTGCGGGTGAGCACTTCTTTCATGGCGGCATAGTCGTCTTGTCCGCCGCTAGCCTTGATGGTGAACCGCCTATAGGCGCTGCGCAGGGGCTTGCCGTTTTCGTACACCACCATCCCGGCAACGGTGTCACTGCCGCCGGTGTGGGAAATATCGTAACACTCAATGTATGCTGGAGTGCCGGCCAAACCCAATAGCTGACGGATATCTTCCAGCGCGGCGGTCTCCCGACCGGTGACCCCCATCTCATGGGCGATGCGTTCGGCGGCATTCTGCCTGCACATAGCGGTGAGCTTA
>SVPB01000070.1 GCA_015066065.1 Oscillospiraceae bacterium
TAAGGCCCACGGTGGTATCGTCCAGCGTCAGTCCGTAAGGATTCATCTGTTCATTGAGAAGGGCCAGCGTCTCCGCCTTATAGGCAGAGTAGACCGTCTGGGAGCCCTGCTTGGTATTCTCACCCGGCAGGATGCAACAGACCACCTTCTGCAGCTCCACACGACTCACAGCGTGTAAGAACTCCGCCAAAACTTGATTATAGCGAACGTTGTCGGTGGCGCTGTCGTTGGACTTACCCAGCAGACGCGCCTTACCAAAAGAGGTGGTATCAAACCGTATCGGGGACGTACCGTTCATGAGACCGGACAGAATATCCGTCTCGGTCTCGCTGAATAACTGGGATACTTCCTTTTCAGCCAGACGGCTCAGCAGACCGGCGAACACCTGCCGCTGCTGCTTCATCCGTGCGACCTCCGAAGCGGCTTTGCCGGTATATCCATGCTGGGTAGCATAGTAAACCGCCGCTTCACCGGCTAGGGTAGTCTCGCCTGCCGGGTACTTGATGCCGCCCACGTTGAGCTCCTTCTCCAGTATCACGGTCACGCCACCCAGAGCGTCTACCAGCTGTGCCAGGCCCTCCCGGGAAATCACCAGATAGTTGTCCACCGGCAGACCGAACTGGGTATTAAACAGCCGGGCAAGGTCGGTGGCAGAGGAACCGGGACGGGTGACGGCTGTGGTGCCGCATGCCGTGTGCTTACCGTCGGCAAGGGCATCGGCCGCCACGTAACCGCGGCAGGTATCGCACCACGGCCGGGCTTTGGGCTGTCCCCATACGTCACCGGCCACGCTGGTGGCAAAGGTATCCCCTTTATCCACATAGGTAAGGGTGGGCACCTGCATAACAGTGATTTTGTGTTCCCGGCGGTCAAAGCACATGATGGCCAGCGCATCCAGACGGTCATCCAGCTCATCGCCGCTGATACCCAGCGCATAGTAAGATACATCCGCCAGCTTATCGTCGGCAGTATACGTGTATTCCACAAATTCACGAGGGGCCAAGGTGGGGCCGGCTTCCTTCTCCGGCTTGACCAGAAGAACCACCACGATCACCACCGTCACCAACAGTAACGGTGCCCAGACCATCCACGGACGGAAACGGGACTTCTTCTCCTTCTTGGGGTCCTTCTTCTTGGTGTTAGCCACGCCGGCCAAACTCACTTGTTTTTCTTTGGGGGTGTTTTGTTTACTCATGTACAAGACCTCCCACGTAACGCATTGTAGGTTGCTACCGTATCGGGGTGGATGGGACGTTCCCGGTTGATCAGATCGACGATGGTGTAGGCGATGCCGTAAAGCATAGCATCCTCCAGCGACACATCTGCCAAGCGGCGCATCTCATCCACATCGTCGTAAGTGCGGTCTGCCGAGGTGAAATCCGCCACAAACAGAACCTTTTCCAGCAGACTCATGCCGGGACGGCCGGTGGTGTGATACCGTACCGCCGTAAGCAGTTCTTCATCCTCTATCCGCAGCACCTTACGCAAAAACACCTCGCCGGCGCGCGCGTGCCACAGGGTGGGAGATACCTGCTCCACCTCGTCCAAAAGTATACCAAAGTCGGATAAGATTTGCAACTGTGCATTTTTATCCGTGTCCTTCATAATATCGTGCAACAGCCCGGCGGTATAGGCACGGGCGGCGTCTCCGCCATACCGGTGTGCCAACCGTGCCGCTTCCTCCGCCACGCACAAGGAGTGGTGGTAGCGGTGATCGCTCAACCGGGTGCGGATGATCGCCTTATACTGTTCATCCGGGGTCTGCCGTTTCATAGGTGCAGCGGTGTACAGGCCCTTCTGTCGGATGTAGCTTTCCACCGCCGGATGCAGTAAGCCGTTCAGGCTCTCTCCAGCCGTCAATCGACGGCGAATCTCGGTAGAAGATATCGGATCCTCCGGCTGATCATCTACATAACAGGTGGCGCCGTCCGCCTCCATCTGTACCGCATACGCCTTTAGCTCCTCCACCGTGATGTCCCCCCGGGGCACAGCGCACAGCACCGCCATGCGGGCAATATCCGCAAACCGGTACCAGGTGCGCAGGGTCAAAAACATATCTGCTCCGGTGAACAGATACCACTGCGTATCCGGATAGAGATGTGACAACGCCTCTAAGGTATCCACCGTAAAGCTGGCGCCGCCTCGGTTGATCTCCAGATCGGACACCGACAAAGACGGGTGTCCCTCCACGGCCAGCCGACACATTGCCAGCCGGTCGGCGGCATCCGCCATGCTGGTCTTCATCTTATGAGGGGGAACGTAAGTGGGCATCAGCAATACCCCATCCAGCTTCAGGGTGTCGCACAGACGCAAGGCCATAGAAATATGGCTTTGATGGATGGGGTCAAAGGTGCCGCCAAACAGCGCCATCTTCCGCATGGTGTCCCCCTCCTTTCTACATAGTGCTCCCTGCTTATGAACGGGGCAGGGTAATCTGGGATTCCTTCTCCTTCTGGCGGAACAGCACGAAGGTGCGCCCTACCACCTGCACCACCTGGGCGTTGACCCGGGCGGCAATATCCTCCGCCACCTCTCGGGCGGTGGCCGGTGCTGTCTCCAGCACCTTACCCTTGATAAGCTCCCGTGCTTCCAGTGCATCGTCCGCCTGCTTGATCATCGCATCGGAAACGCCGCCCTTGCCTGCATGCAAGATGGGCTCCATCCGGTTGGCCAAGCCACGCAGATAGGCACGTTGTTTACTGGTCAGTATCATAAGTGTTCTCCTTATTTCTTTAAATACTCCTGCAGCTTCACCGAAAAGGCCTCCAAAGCACGGCCACGGTGACTGATAGCATCCTTTTCCGCCGCAGACATTTCGGCCGTGGTACGCTCTCCCACGTAGAAGAGAGGATCATAGCCAAACCCATTCTTGCCGGCTGCCGCGTAGCCGATCTCTCCTTCCACCGTCCCTTCGGTGGCCAACGTATCTCCGTTGGGAAACACACAGCATACCGCCGACACGAACCGTGCCTGCCGCTGACCGGCAGGAACGTCTCGCAGCTCCTGCAGCAAAAGGTTGTTGCGATCGTTGTCATCCAGTCCTTCCCCACCGTAGCGGGCAGAATACACGCCGGGACGGCCGCCTAAGGCGTCCACCACCAGACCGGAATCGTCCGCAATGGCCGGCAGACCGGAAAAACGGCAGGCGGCCTCCGCCTTGATGTAAGCGTTCTCCGCAAACGTGGTGCCGGTTTCCTCCACCTCGGGCAGTTCCATGCCCAGCTGACGGTCGGTGACCGCCTCGATGCCCAGCGGCTCCAGAATCCGGCTGATCTCCTGCAGCTTATGGGCGTTATGGGTCGCAATAATATACTTCATACCGAGGCACCTCATTCCTCAAATAGACCGGCGGCAAACTGCTGGGGATCGAAGGGCTGCAGGTCATCCACCCCTTCGCCCACACCGACAAACTTCACCGGCACATCCAGATCCTCCCGAATGGCCAGTACCACGCCGCCACGGGCCGTGCCGTCCAGCTTGGTCAGTACGATACCGGTGATACCGGCCGCCTCCTTAAACTGGCGTGCTTGGTTAACCGCATTCTGGCCGGTGGTGGCGTCCACCACCAGCAGCATCTCCTTATCCGCATCCGGCAACTCCCGATCGATGATACGGCCGATCTTGGCCAGCTCATCCATCAGGTTCTTCTTGTTGTGCAGGCGCCCGGCGGTGTCACAAATAATAACATCCGCCCCCCGGGCTTTGGCCGCTGAAATGGTGTCAAACACCACGGCGGCCGGGTCCGCCCCTTGGGTGTGCTTGACGATATCCACGCCGGCACGGCCTGCCCATATCTCTAACTGCTCTATAGCCGCCGCGCGGAAGGTATCCGCCGCACCTAAAATCACCTTTTTGCCCTCTGCCTTCAGCCGAGCCGCCATCTTGCCGATGGTGGTGGTCTTCCCCACCCCATTGACACCAATGACCAGAATCACCGACGGCTTGGTGTTCATCTGCAGTGCCTGTCCGCCATCCAGCATCTCGGCCACGGTATCCTTGAGCAGGCCGCGAATGGCCGCCGGGTCGGTGATCCCTTGTTCCTTAACCGTGGCACGCAGCTGATCACAGATATGCGAGGCGGTGGTGGTACCTACGTCTCCCATGACCAGGATCTCTTCCAGCTCTTCAAACAGATCCTCGTCAATGCGGGAAAAGCCTCGCAGCATAGCGTTCATAGAGTTCATCAGAGAATCACGGGTCTTCTTGAGACCCTCTCCGATCTTACCGAAAAGTCCCATTGTCTTACTCCTCCGAACCGTCCAGTTTGAGACCCAGCTTCTGTTCCACCTCGCTGGCACGCAGCTCCAACAGCTTGGATACGCCTCGCTCCTGCATGGTCACACCATACAAGGTATCGGCTTCTTCCATGGTGCCACGGCGGTGGGTGATGGAAATAAACTGACTACGGTCACACATGCGGCGCAGATAATTGGCATACCGATCCACATTGACATCATCCAAAGCCGCTTCCACCTCGTCCAGCACACAGAAGGGCGAGGGGGTGACCTTAAGGATGGCGAACAATAGCGCGGTAGCCGCCAGCGCCTTTTCGCCGCCGGACAAGGCTTCCAGATTGAGGATGACCTTGCCGGGAGGCTGGATGAACATATCGATGCCCGAGCCAAGGATATCCTCCGGATCGCTCAGACGCAATTCGCCCTTACCACCGCCAAACAGCTCGGCAAAAACGATACCGTACTGATAGTTGATCTGCTTAAAGCGCTCCAGGAACACCTCGCGCATCTGGGCGGTCAGCTCCCCGATCTGGCGCAGTAACTCGTCCTTGGTGTTTTCCACATCGGTGATCTGGGTTTTCATGAACTGATAGCGCTCGTTGACCTCTTTAAACTCCTCGATAGCGTCCACGTTGACACTGCCAAGAGCACGGATCTTATTCTTAAGCTCGGTCACACGGCGGTTGGCGGCCGGCACGTCGTCGATGGGCTTAGCCACCGCTTCCGCTTCCATGCGGGTCAGCTCGTACTCCTCGTACAGACGACGGGACAGATCGTCCACATCCTTCTTGATGCTGACCGTCTTTTCTTCCAGACGAGCCACTTCCTGACCCATCCGTTCACGCTCATCGCTCTTCTCACGGGACTGCTGGCGCAAACGGGTCTGACGAGCTTCCCCTTCTGCCCGTTGCTGCACCAAAGTGGCGATCACATCACCGGAGGCCGCCGCCTGCTCTCGCAGACCGGCCGCCTGCTCCTCGAGGGAGACGATACGCTGTTCAATCTCCTCGTTAGCCCGTTCCAGCTCAGCGATCTGCTCCTCCAGCAACCGGGTATGCCCGGCAGAATCCTGCTGACGGGCACGCAGCTCATCAATCGCCGCCTGCAGGCTTTCGATCTCTTTTTCTGCGCTGAAAGCAGACAGCTTCTGCTCCGCAATGCGAGCAGACAAGGCTTCACGCTGTTCGGTCAGCTGTTGGCGTCCGCCGCTTAGGGCGGACAGCTCTTCCTCCACCGCCTGCTGACGGGCGGTCAGGGCCGCCGTCTCTTCCTCGGCGGCTTTTATGGCCTGCCGGCATGCCTCGGCACGCTCACCCAAGGTGGTGATCTCCCGGGCGGCTTCCTCGGCGGCTTGGCGGTTCTGCTGAGCCTGCTCACGCAGACGGCGCACCTCGCCTTCCAGGCGGATCTTATCCTCCTGGGCGGTCGTCAGCTCACCCCGGGCGCCAGCCAGCTGTGCCTCTACTGCCGACACATCCTCCTGCATCGCCCGGAACTGCTCCCGGGCGGCGGTCAGCTTCTGCATCTCGTCGGTGGCCGCCTGACGCAGACGCTCGATCTCTGCCCGACGGGACAGGAGACCTGCCCCCTTGACGTTGGAGCCGCCGGTCATGGAACCGCCGGCGTTAACCACCTGACCGTCCAGCGTCACCACACGGAACTTATAGCCATGACGGCGTGCCATGGATACGGCATAGTCCAGATCCTCTGCTACGACGATGTGGCCCAGCAGGCTACGGGCTACGTTCTCATATTTCTTATCATATTCCACCAGATCGGAGGCAATACCTACAAAGCCGGGGGCATCCGACGGAACCTTACTCATGACCCTGCCCTCAACCGAGGTCAAGGGGATAAAGGTTGCGCGGCCGCCCTTGGTCTCCTTAAGGTAGGCGATGCCCTGCTTGGCATCCTCCTCTCGCTCGCACACCAGATTCTGGGCGGCGGCACCCAAGGCCGTCTCGATAGCCAAAGCGTAGGCGGCCTTGGAACGAACCAACCGGGATACCGGGCCGAGAATACCGCGCAAGGCGCCCCGTTCGCTCTGCTTCATCACCGCTTTGACGCTGTTCTGGAACCCTTCCAGATTGCGTTCCATCTCTTCCAGCATCCGTACGCGGCGCTGTTTTTCCTCCACGTCCAGAGACTGCTTATCCAGCGCCTCCTTGGCGGCCGCCAGCTTTTGAGAACGGTTCTGGTACCGGTATTCGTACCCGGAAAGGGTGTTCTGCAGACTTTCCGCCTTTTCGGAGCACACCTTCAGAGCCTCTTCGCTTTCGGCCAGCTCCGCCGCCGCCGCATCCGCCTGTTGCGCACGCAGGGTGGTAGACGCCGTCAGCTGGGACAGACGCAAGGTGATCTCTCGCAGAGAGGAATCGTTGGTCACCGCCTTAACACGGCTTTCGGACAATTCCAGCGCAATGGACGCCGCCTGCCGGGATTTTTCATCTATATGGCCGGTGGCTTCATCGCTGCTGCGTGCCAGCGTTTCCATCTCCTCGGTCAGGGACAGCTGCTGGCGCTCCGCCTCCTCGATGGTGCGCTTACGTTCCTCAATATCCGCCAATCGGGCAGCCACATCCTCTTCCAGATGGGCGTTGCCCTCCTCGGACGAGGCGATCTCACCCCGAATACGGGCCATGTTCTCATTGTTATGAAAAATATCGTTGTGCAGTACCGCCACCTGACTGTCATAGCCGGCGGCCTGCTCTTCCAGCGCCGCGGCGGCACGACGGGCTTCGTCCATACGTACCTCCAAGGCCTGTGCCTCGGCGGCAATGCGCTCGATCTCTTCGCTAAAGGCATCAATACTTTCGCCGGTACCGTCGTACTGCAGACGGGCATTTTCCAGCTTGGCATCCAGATCACGCAGAATGTTACGGGACTCGTTCATGGTGCGAAGCCACAGACCGATCTCCAGTTCCTTCTTTTCACCGGCGTATTCCAGAAACTTTTTAGCCTTCGCCGCCTGGTGCTCCAAGGGACCGACACGGTCTTCCAGCTCCTGCAGTATGTCACGCAGACGATCCAGATTATCCTGCGTCTTACGCAGGCTGTTCTCCGCCTTGTCCTTCTTGTACCGGTACTTGGCGATGCCGGCGGCCTCGTCCAGAATCTCACGGCGATTCTGCGACCGGGAGGTAACAATCTCGTCAATACGTCCTTGACCGATGATGGAATAGCCGTCACGGCCCAGACCGGTGTTCATAAACAGCAGGCGCACGTCCTCCAGACGGACGGTGGCGCCGTTGAGACGGTATTCACTGCCTCCCGAACGGTAGCATCGCCGGGTGACCTGCACCTCATCTGCGTCAAACTCCAACACACGGGCGGTGTTGTCCACCGTCAGGGTAACCTCCGCATAGCCCATGGGACGGCGCTGGGCGGTACCGTTGAAGATAACATCCTCCATCTTGGAGCCACGCAGGCTTTTAC
>SVPB01000071.1 GCA_015066065.1 Oscillospiraceae bacterium
GGAGCCACCACGGGGAGCCAGCAGGATCATCACCGTAACGGTGCCCACCAGCAACGCCACCACCGTGATATCCACGGCAAAACGACCGGTCTGCGCATTCCGCAGGCCGGCGGTACCGATAAGCCGCAGGACGGTCACCACCGCCGTCATCACAAACCCCAGCAGCACGATAAGCCGGTAGCAATGATCTCTTTTTTGTCTTCTGGATAGCTTCATATCTTACGTCGCCTTTCTTGCAAGGATGAGGGCATATATGGTAGGACAAGTACATACGTATAGTATAGACCGAATTTGTCCCCAAGTCAAGAAAAGAAAGGGTGTTCCTATGAAAGGATATACACTCATCCTGCTGGTAATGGCCGGGCTGTTGCTGCTCATTCCTCTGCCGGCTTTGCAATCACCGCCATCCGCCCCTCCCGTCTCGGACGAAACGCCGGTGGAAAGCCGCCCCCAGGCGACCACGCCGCCGGATCCCGTCCAAGGCGATGACATGTTCCGCATACTGGTGGACGACACGGTGGTGGAGCTGGGCGTCCGGGAATTTCTCATCCGCACCTTGGCCATGGAAATGTCCCCCACCTACCACGAAGAGGCCCTTAAGGCGCAAGCGGTGGCCGCCTACACCTACTACAGCCGTCGTCAAAAGCTGCAGCAAAAAAGCCCGGACCCGGCATTGAAAGGAGCAGACTTCGCCACCCCGGATGCTGCCTTCCCAGGCAATTACACTGCCGTGGGACTGAAAAAGAAATGGGGCGACGCTTACGATACCAACTACAATAAAATCTGTCGGGCGGTGGACGCCGTTATCGGCAAAACCATCACCCATAATGGAGAGCTGATCGATGCCTGCTATTTTGCCTTGTCCGGCGGCAGTACCGAAAGTGCCGCTGTGGTATGGGGCTCGGATATCCCTTATCTGCAAGCGGTCGCCAGCCCGGGAGACGTGCTTGCCCCCACCTGCGAAAGTCGCCTGAGCTTTACAGCCGCCGACTTCAAGGAAAAGCTGACCGCCGCCCACAGCGACCTGACCTTGGGCGACGACCCGGCCGGATGGCTGGGGGAGCTGACACACTCCTCCGCCGGCACCGTCACCGCCTTCCCGGTCGGCAACCTGACGCTTACCGGCGGTCAGGTGCGCACCGCCCTCGGACTGCGCTCCGCCTGCTTCACGGTAAGCTACGACAAGGAAGGATTCGCCTTCACCGTCAAAGGATACGGACACCGGGTAGGTATGAGCCAGTACGGTGCGGATTATCTGGCGCGTCAAGGATACCGCTATGATGAGATATTGACCTATTACTACAAGGGAGTGACCGTACAATAAAAAAAGGTTGCTTTTTTAGCAGATTTCTTATAAAATAAAAGATACATATAAAGGTAAAGGAATGCACATAACGCTATGAAAGATACCATTCACCACGCTCGCCGTCCCCGGCGACATCATCTCTGGCTTATTCTGCTGGCCGTCATCCTGGCGCTGCTGTTGACCGCCGCCACCGTGGTGGCTATCTGGAATCAGCATGGCGGTCATTCCAGCGGCAGTGCGCACGGCAGCAGCGGTCCAACCACGTCCCCCACCACCGGCAAGACCTTGCCCATGAGTTTTATTAACCGCAACACCGCCTCCCCCTACATCATGCTGGGCAACGTCACCGACAACACCGTTCTTTACAGCAAAAACGCGGAGGAGAAATGCTATCCTGCCAGCTTGACAAAGCTGGTAACCGCACTGGTGGCCATGGATTACACCGCCGCTGACACACCGATCACGGTGGGGAATGAGATCTACATGATCGATCCGGCTTCCAGCCGCGCCTATCTGACGGTGGGCACCCGCCTGACCATGGAACAGCTGCTGCAAGCATTGCTCCTCCCCTCCGGCAATGATGCCGCTTATGCCATAGCGGTGCAGGTAGGACGGCTCATCAATAACGACAGCACCTTGTCTAACCAAGCGGCGCTGGAGCTGTTTGTCTCTAAGATGAATGAGAAAGCCGTCGCCCTGGGATGTACCGGCACTCACTTTGTTAACCCGGATGGGATCCATCAGGGCGACCACTACACCACCGCCGCCGACATGCTTAAGATCGCCACGGCGGTACTGCAGCAGGAGGTCATCGCCCGAACGGTGGCCACCCCTCGGGTCACCGGCATGCGGCTATTGTCCGGCCAGGTGGTCAACTGGAAAAACTCCAACCGTCTGGTACAAGAAAACAACGCCTACTCCTACGCCGGTGCCACCGGCATGAAGACCGGCACCACCGACGAGGCCGGGTATTGTCTCATCGCCTCTGCCGTGCGGGAGGGACGCACCTCCATCGTGGTGGTCATGGGTGCCAAAGCCGAGCATAATCGCTGGGAGGATGCCAGCGGTCTGCTGGATATCAGCTTCCAGTAAGGAGGAAGAAAAGTGATCTTGCATTCCATCGGCACCATTGCGCCCGGGCAGGACGGGGCGATCTGGGGCGGTTTTTTGTTCCGTTTCCATTCAAGAGGAAACTGTACCGTATACACCCTTGCAGACGTCACCACGCCTTACGCTACCTTTCGGCTGCCTGAGGGACTTATCCCCCACAGCAACGCCGTGGTATTTGGCTCTGAATACGCCCAACCGGGGGATGAATTCCCCTTACTGTACAGCAACATCTACAACAACTACAGTCAGGCCGACGACCGTCTGGAGGGCGTGTGCCTGGTCTACCGGCTGGTGCGAGAAAACACCACCTTTTCCGCCACTCTGGCACAGCGCATCACGGTGGGCTTTGCCGATAAAAAAGGACTGTGGCGCTCCGAAAGCCAAGAAGACCGTCGCCCCTACGGCAACTTTGTCATTGACCGCGAAAACGGCAAATATTACGCCTTTACCATGATGGACCAAGCGTCGTCGACCCGGGTGTTTGCTTTTGACCTGCCCCGGCTGACCGACGGCGAACGGGTCGTACTGCAGGAAACGCACATCCTCGACCGTTTCGACGTACCATACAGCCATTTTATCCAAGGAGCGTGCTTCCATGACGGATGCATTTACTCCGTGGAGGGCTTTAAGGGTGGAAAGGGCGCCGAAAATCCGCCGGCTCTGCGGATCATCGACACCGTCACTCGGGAGCAAAAAGCTTGTCTTTACTTTGAGACATGCGGTGTGGATACCGAGCCGGAGCTAATCGATGTTTACGACGGTACCATCTACTTTAGCGACGCTCCCGGCCGCTTGTATAGGCTGGAATTATAAGAAAGAAAGGGACACCGGATCCGGTGTCCCTTTCTTCTTTACATATCCAACAGTTCTTCTATGGTGGGGATACGGATGGGGTGACTCCCCTCCATCGAGGATTGGTGCCCCAGAATACCGGGCAAGGCCATCTGGATACCCTTAATCAGGTCAAACACGGGTGGAGTGCCGGTGGTGATGCTGTGCACAAAATCCCGCATCATCATACGGTCACCGCCGCCGTGACCGCCGCCGATATTTTCCTGCATTTCGGTAGTCACAGGGATGCGGATATACTCCCCGTCGTTGGGATCACTGCGCAGCTGAGCATACGAAACACGGCCTTCATACGTCTTCCAAAACCGTTCGTTCTGGATATTGCCCTTGGTGCCGTACAGCAAGAAGTTGTGGGCGCAAATAGGTTGATGCATACCAAAACCGATGGTGATCTTGATCAACGTTCCTTTTTTCGTTTTGATGATCAACATACCGTTGGACGGAGCAGGACGGTAGCCCTCTGCAGGGTTGAAGCCGGGAATGAAACCGGTAACCTCCACCGGCTCATCATCCAGCGCATAAAACAGAGGCCCTGTCTCGTGAGTGCAGTACACCACCGCCGGGTTGTAAGAGCGCCAGGTACGGGGGATGGTGGAATGATCCTTATCAAAGTTTTCGATAAAGCCTTCACCATGGAGGTATTCTCCCTCAGCAATGACAATATCGCCCAGCAAACCCTGGTCGTACATCTCCCTATACTTGCGGATAAAGCCCCAATAGCAGCAGTTTTCCGCTGTCATAAACGTCACCTGCGGATTGTCCCGGCAAGCCTTCAGCAGCTCACTGGCCCCCTCCAGCGTATTGATGATCGGAATTTCGCACAGCACGTGTACGCCGGCACGGACGCAGGTGACCGCCATGTCAGCGTGCAGCGGCACTCCGGAGGCAATGAATACCGCCTCCACCCCATCCTTGATCATCTCCCGGTAATCGTTATAGTAGCGCACCTTGCCGGGGTCTATGCCTTGTTTCTCAAACTCTTTTCGCATGAGTTCAAGCGCTTCCTCAGACACATCCGCCACACCAAAGGCTTCTACCTCCGGACAAGCAATCAGTTCGGTGAACATATAGCGGCCGCGAGGACCAGCACCGATGAGACCAGCCTTAATCGTTTTCATACCATTACCCCTTTGCTTTTTTCTTCAGTATAGCAGGTTCAAAACGATCTTGTCTATCCACATCGTATCAAAAACACGCATTATGTTTTTCTTTTCGGTATTGGCTGGGCGTCTTGCCCGTCAGCTGTTTAAAGTAACGGTTAAAAGCGGCAGAGCCATTGAAGCCACACTTATTCTGCACCTCGGTGATGCTGTACGTTGCTCCCTCCGTGGTCAACAGGCTGATAGCTCTTTCCACACGCAGCTTGAGCAGATATTCCCATGCGGTCGTACCCATGATCCGCTTAAACACCGTACAGTAGTAGGAACGGCTCATAGCCGCCTGCGCCGCCAGCGTTTCCAGCGTAATCGGTTCCGCCAGATGCTCGTGCATATAGGTAACGGTGTGCAGAATAACATCATAGTGAGGCAGCTTGTTTGCCTCGCACATCTTGGCATTATCGTCAAAAAAGCGCACAGCATACGCATAGGCGGTCAACATCAAAGCTTTGATGACGTACACAACGGGCGGTTCAAGGAAAAGCTCCTTCTCTATCTCACAAAGCAAGCTGCTAATATGAGCCGCCGTAGCCGTATTGCCTGCCATGCGATGAAGGCCCGTGCCGGTGCGCACGTAGAAGGCGTCCAGCACCTCCTTGTCGAACACCCTCCATTCCTCATCAAAAAAGTACCGCAGGTCGAACACCACGGAAAGGGTGTGGAAATCCCCGGTACGGCTGACCATCCGTGATCCCTCTCGCGTAAGCAAAAGCACATCGTTTGCCCGGGTGGAAATCTGCGTACCGTCCGCCGCTTCCAGCTCAGCCTCTCCCTCCCTGACCAGCATCAGCTCGGTGCCATGAGGAAGCGGACTGCCGGAGGTTGATCGGAAGCGGTCATATACAACAGCAAGCATCATCACGTTATCCTTGCTAAAGAGTTGCATGCTTATCCCTCCCTAGGGTGACACGGATAACCCGAACCAGTTTTTAAAAGGCGGATATTCCGTTCACCCATCGTTAAAATACTCACGAATACGGCAGTATTCGCTGCGTTTTTGCCTCGGTTGACCGAAAATCCGTTCTTTTAAAAATCTTCGACCCCAAAGAGAGGTGGTTTCGAGGGATTTTTGGTCTTCTTTTCCGCCGGCAGGCTGACGCCTGCCAAGGGAAAAAGGCCGAAAAGCGCCGAAAACAGCCGCTTTGGGGCTGGTTTGGGTCATTCATGTCACCCTAGGGTGACACGGATAACCCGAACCAGTTTTAAAAAGGCGGATATTCCGTTCACCCATCGTTAAAATACTCGCGAATATGACGCCTGTCAAGGGAAAAGACCGAAAAGCGCCGAAAACAGCCACTTTGGGGCTGGTTTGGGTCATTCGTGTCACCCTATAGCCATATTGTAATACCAAACCAACCATTTTTCAAGCCGCTATTTTTAAAAAAGATATTTGCCGCTTGCTCTTTACAAGTCGCAGTAAACGTGCTATAATACCGCCAATACAGAGTAAACGGGCAGGCGTCAAGTGCCGGATGAACGGGGAGTTGTCATCCGGACGAAAAGGGGTCACCTTGCGGTCTGCCGGTTGCATCCCGCTGTGATACGCACAAAGGAATCCTTCTTTATGTGTACAGCCACGGGCTATCTGTACCATAAAGGAGGTTTTTATTATGTGTGAAAACAAGCTGCAACGTCCCGGCATCCTCTCCCTGGCCTACTGGCAGGAGGCGGCCGCCAACCTTAAAAATCCGCGTATGCTGGTGCTGGCCGCCATGGTGGTGGCGCTGCGCGCCGTATGCAAGATGCTGGAGATCCCTCTGGGAGCCGGTATCAACTTCAACATCGCCCAGATCTTCAACTCTATGGGGGCCATGGTGTACGGCCCGGTAGTGGGTACGCTGGGAGCCATGATCAGCGATCCTCTCGGTTATATCCTGCATCCCACCGGCCCTTATTTTCTGCCGTACATGCTGCTGGATATGAGCAGTTCCTTTATCTTTGGCGTGTTCCTCTGGAAACGGCCGCTGTCGGTGCCGCGGCTGATGACCACCAAGTTTACCATCAATCTGATCAGTAACATCGTGCTGGGTTCCCTTATTCAGAAGTGGTACCTCTACATCTTCGCCTCGGTGGAAAAAGCGGAAGCCTACCATCTGGTCACCCTGGCACGGGTAGTCAAAAACCTGGTGCTGTTCCCCCTGGAAGCCATGCTGCTGGTGCTGGTGTTGGGAGCAGCCGTGCCGGCGCTGCACAGCCTGCGGCTGACCGAGCAACACACCCGATTGCGGCTCACCCGGCGGCATCTTGTGCTGATCGGCGGACTGACCCTTTTATCGGTAGGGCTGGTGCTGTTCTACATCTTCTTCCTCAAGGATTGGGTTTCGGCTAATAACATCAAGTGGTTATAAAGAAAAGCCTCGCGGATTATACCGCGAGGCTTTTTGCTATTACATCTTGCTGCCCTTGGCGCCTTTGGTGCCGCCAAAGCCTTCCAGAATATTGCTCTCATAGGTGAAGGTCAAGGTTTCCCGTTGACGCTGGCGCTTGAAGGCCAGCTGCACCAAGGTGTCCATCAGCTCGGCAAAGCTCACCCCTACCTCTTGCCACAGGTAGAAGGACAGAGAACCAGGGATGGTGTTGATCTCATTGACCCACAGCTCCCCCGTCTCCTTGTCGTTGAGGAAGTCGATGCGTGCTACACCCAAACAGCCCAGCGCCTTGAAGGTGTCCACCGCCAGCTGTTGTACCGTTTCGGTCATACCTTCAGGCAAAACAGCAGGACAACGGCGCTTAAGATCGGACATACCGCCGGAAACGCCGGTTTTCTTGGAACCACCGGACAGGTATTTATCGCTGAAGGTGAGAATGTCCTCGGCATTCAGCGGTTCTTCGCAAGCCGAAGCACGGGCGTCTTCGCTGTCACCCAGCACCGAACAGTTGATCTCACGCAGATTGGGCACGGCTCGCTCCACCAATACCCGGGGAGAAAAGCTGACCGCCAGATCCATGGCATCGATGAGAGAGGCACGGTCCTTGGCCTTGGAAATGCCCACCGAGGAGCCAAGGTTGACCGGCTTCACAATGACCGGATAACCAATGCGGTTCTCAATCTCCTCCAAAACCCGATCGCTGTCCACCGCATACTCCTTGCCGGTGTA
>SVPB01000072.1 GCA_015066065.1 Oscillospiraceae bacterium
CACTGCTGCCTCCCGTAGGAGTCTGGGCCGTGTCTCAGTCCCAATGCGGCCGATCAACCTCTCAGTTCGGCTACCGATCGTCGCCATGGTAGGCCGTTACCCCACCATCTAGCTAATCGGACGCGAGCCCATCCTTCAGCGAATAAATCCTTTGGTACATCCGGGATGCCCCGGTTGCACGTTATGCGGTATTAGCAGTCGTTTCCAACTGTTGTTCCCCACTGAAGGGCAGGTTGCTCACGCGTTACTCGCCCGTCCGCCACTAAGATAAACAAGAAAATCGGGTAGCAAGCTACTTTCAAATCAGCGTTTATCTCCGTTCGACTTGCATGTGTTAGGCACGCCGCCAGCGTTCGTCCTGAGCCAGGATCAAACTCTCAATAATGGTATCTACACAGCTTATCGCTGTATAAATCAATCGTTGAGCTTGTAACTCATTCTGACGTCTAGCGTCTGTTGTGGTGCTGATCTCTCAGCACCGGATTCCTCTCCCAAAAGGAGTAGGAATTAACGGGTATTGTGTGTGTATTCGTTCTTGTCATACACTGTTTAATTTTCAAGGTCCACCGAGGCGTTGTCCGCCTCGCGCCCCCCACTTCCGTGGGACAGCTTTGCTATCATACCACCCCATACCCCCTTTTGTCAACACTTTTTTTGCGATTTTTATAAGAAATTTTCGGAACTCCAAATCTTGTGGCCGTGTGGCCGGAAAACCACAAATTATAGGCGGCCTTTTGTGAAAAGTGACGGAAGTCCGGCTTGACGACGGTCAAGGCCGGACGGTGGGTGTCGGTCGTCACAAAGGGTGCTTATACTATACATTTATATATATAAGCTGTGCCCGACAAATGGAAGCGCCAGCAGGACGTGAATATTTTTTACAAAAAACGGTCAATTTTTCCTTTACTAATGGGTACGGGGGTGGTATACTATACTGTAATATGGTATAAGGGGGGAGTTGGTTATGGCTAAGATCGATCCGACGGTAAGGCGGGAGACGGCGGCGGTGGCTCTATGGGTCGCCATAGGCGGTGCTTTGCTGCAAGGGGTGTTTCTCCTGTGCGGATGGTGGGATTACACGGTGCTCACCGGTGCCGCCCTGGGCGGTGCTACCGCCGTGGGCAACTTCCTGCTGGTGGGGCTGATGATCCAAAAGGCCATCACCCAAACCCAAAAGCAAGCTAAAAACACCGTGCGCCTGAGCCAGGGCGGCCGGCTGCTCCTGCAGGGGGCCATCCTCTGTGCGGCGGCGCTGCTGCCGTGGTTTAACATCTGGGCCACGGCCATCCCTCTGCTCATCCCCCGGATCGCCGTTAGCGTGCGTGCCTACCGTATCAAAAACGGACAGCCCCGTACCATTCCCGACGACGAGGACGACGAGGACGAGGAGGAGCTTACGGAGGTGACAGAACCATGACGACCAAAAGCCGCCGGTTTAAGCTGGTGGATATAGGACTCCTGGCAGGGATGCTCCTGCCGCTGGTAGCGGTGATGGTGCTCAAGATCCTCACCGCCCCGGCCACCGAGGGCATCACCATCACCGGTGCGCTGGTGTACTTCACCATCCCCTTGCCGGTGCAGGATCTCCCCATCACCGAAGCGCAGGTCAACACCTGGGCGGTGATGCTGACCATCCTGTTCCTCTGCCTGTACCTGACCCACGGCATTGCTGCCCGGCCGGTGACCCGTCGCCAGCTGGCCGCCGAGTGGATCGTGGAAAAATGCCAGAACATGGTGCATAATAACATGGGCGATTATTTCGCCGGGTTCGGGCCGTTCATCGCCGCCATCTTCGCCCTGTCGGGGTTGTCCAGCCTGTCCTCCCTGCTGGGGCTGTTCCCCCCCACCTCGGACATGAACGTGGTGGCCGGCTGGGCTATCCTGGTATTTATTCTTATAACCTATTATAAATTCAAGGCAGGACCACTCCAGTATCTCAAGAGCTACGGCGAGCCGGTGCCCTTCCTGGCACCCATGAACATCATCAGCGAGGTCGCTACCCCGGTGTCCATGGCGTTCCGTCACTACGGCAACATCCTGTCCGGCACCATTATTTCGGTGCTTATTGCCGCCGCCCTGGGTGGCTTGAGCGAGCTGGTGCTGGGCTGGCTGCCCGGTGTACTGGGGGATTTCCCCTTCCTGCGCATCGGTCTGCCTGCCGTGCTGAGCCTGTACTTCGACATCTTCAGCGGATGCCTGCAGGCCTTCATCTTTGCCACCTTGACCATGATGTACGTGTCCGGTGGCTTCCCCCAGAGCGAGTACGAGGCTCGCAAGGCCCGTCAGCGTGCCAAGCGAGAGGCCCGTGCCGCCAAGCATCAATCACAGTAAACCAAAAAAGTCTATTAATAAAACGGAGGTAATCGTTATGATGTTAGAGTTAGCTTTGGGTATCATCTTGGGTGGCTGCGCCATCGGCGCCGGTTTGGCTATGATCGCCGGTATCGGCCCCGGTATCGGTGAAGGTAACGCTGTTGCCAAGGCTTGTGAGGCCATCGGCCGCCAGCCGGAGAGCAAGGGCGATGTCACCAGCACCATGATCACCGGTTGTATCATCGCTGAGACCACCGGTCTGTACGGTCTGGTCATTGCCATCCTGCTGATCTTCGTTGCTCCCCAGCAGTTTGTCAACATTCTGCTCAACAGCATTAAGTAAACAGAAGGAGCCTTGCGCTATGCAAACCTTAGAGATCATTTCGGTCAATTTCTGGCAGATCCTGATTTCTCTGCTCAACCTACTCCTCATCTTCTTCATTCTTAAGAAGTTCCTGTGGAAACCGGTCAAAAAGGTCATGGCCCAGCGTCAGGCGGCGGTGGACGAGCAATATGCCGCCGCAGACGAGGCCCGTGCCAAGGCCGAGGCCGACCGTGCCGCCTATGAGGAGGCGCTGGCCGGTGCCAAGGCCGAGGCCAAGGGTATCGTGGAGGACGCCACCGTGGCGGCCAAGCGCCGGGGCGACCAGATCGTTGCCGAGGCGGAGGAGAAGGCCGACCGGCTGGTGCGGCAGGCCCAGTCAGAGGCCGAGCTGGAGAAGCAGAAGGCCGAAAACGAGGTCAAGCAGGAGATCGTGGACGTGTCTGCTCTGTTGGCCGGCAAGCTGCTGGAGCGTGAGATCTCCGCCGACGATCACCGCACCCTTATTGACGCTTTTATCAACAACATTGATGACAACGGGTGATTGAGCTGTGAACGCTGTATATACCGATTACGCCGATGCGCTGTTTTCCCTGGCCGGCGAGACCGGGGAGGACCTGTGCGACGATCTGGCGGTGGTGCAGGCGGTGTTCCGGGAGGAGCCGGGGTATCTTGACCTGCTCTCCTCTCCGGGGATCCCGCTGTCCCAGCGCTTGGAGGCCATCCGTCAGGCGCTGGAGGGGCGTGTCAGCCCCACCGTGTGCTCCTTTGTGAAGCTGCTGTGCGAGCAGGGGCACATCCGGCTGTTTGACGCCTGCGCCGACGCTTATGCCGCCATGGATCGGGCGGCAAGACGGCAGGTGGTGGCCAAGGTCACCAGCGCCGTCCCCTTAACCGAAGAACAACAGTCCCGGCTGGTCAGCAAGCTGTCCGCCCTCAGCGGCCGGCAGGTGACCCTGGACTGTGCCGTGGATCCCACCCTGCTGGGTGGGCTGACCGTCCATATGGACGGCAACGTCCTGGACGGTAGTGTGACCCACCGTCTGCGTGAGATGAAGGAAGTGATGGATACATGAACCAGCGACCGCAAGAGATCAGCCGGATCATCAAGGAGCAGATCCGGCATTACGAGGACCGGGTAGAGATGGTGGAAACCGGTACGGTCATCCTGGTGGGTGACGGTATTGCCCGGGTATACGGTCTGCGCGGATGCATGGCCAACGAGCTGCTGGAATTTGAAGGCGGCAGCTTCGGCCTGGCGCAGAACCTGGAGGAGGAAACCGTGTCGGTAGCGGTGCTGTCCGACAACAACGATATCCGGGAAGGCTCCGCTGTGCGGCGCACCGGCCGGGTGCTGAGCGTGCCGGCCGGCGAAGCCCTGCTGGGCCGTGTGGTCAACGCTTTGGGCGAGCCTATCGACGGCAAAGGCCCTATCCATACCACCGAGACCCGTCCCATCGAGGCGGAGGCGCCGGGTATCATCCAGCGCCAGTCGGTGTCGGTGCCCCTGCAGACGGGTATCAAGGCCATTGACAGCATGATCCCCATCGGCCGTGGCCAGCGTGAGCTGATCATCGGTGACCGCCAGACGGGTAAGACCGAGATCGCCATCGACACCATCATTAACCAGAAAAATACCGATGTGCTGTGCATCTACGTGGCCATCGGACAGAAGAATTCCTCGGTGGTACAGCTGGCCAACCAGCTCACCGCCGCCGGGGCGATGGAGTATACCATCATCGTGTCCGCCGGTGCATCCGAGAGTGCCCCCTTGCAGTACATCGCCCCCTACGCCGGCTGTGCCATGGCGGAATATTTCCGTCAGCAGGGCCGTGACGTGCTGATCGTGTACGACGACCTGTCCAAGCACGCCGTGGCTTACCGGGCGCTGTCCCTGCTCATCCGCCGTCCCCCCGGACGGGAAGCCTATCCCGGTGACGTGTTCTATCTGCACTCCCGTCTGCTGGAGCGTGCCGCTTGTGTGGCGCCGGAATACGGCGGCGGTTCCATCACCGCCCTGCCCATCATCGAGACCCAGGCCGGCGACGTGTCCGCCTATATCCCCACCAACGTCATCTCCATCACCGACGGCCAGATCTTCCTGGAGACCGAGCTGTTCCACGCCGGTGTCATGCCGGCCATCAACCCGGGTATCTCGGTCAGCCGTGTGGGCGGTTCCGCCCAGCTCAAGTCCATGAAGAAGGTGTCGGGCGAGTTAAAGCTCTTGTACTCCCAGTACCGGGAGCTGCAGGCCTTCTCCCAGTTCGGCAGTGATCTGGATGCGGATACCAAGGCCCGGCTGGCGCTGGGCGAGCGCATCGTGGAGGTGCTGTGTCAGGGACGCAACGCCCCGGTATCGGTGGGCTGTCAGGTGGCCATCATCTATGCGGTGACCCACGGGTTCCTGGACAAGGTGCCGGTCAAGCAGGTCAAGGCGTACGAGGCATGGCTGTACGATAAGCTGCAGAACGAGAAGGCCGCCCTGCATCAGCGGCTCAGCGACGGGTTCTTTGACGACAGCGACGTGGCCGAGCTGGAGGCCACCTTGCAGGAATGGCAGGGGTGATAAGGCATGGGCGCTGATATCAAGACCCTGCGCACCCGGATCAAAAGCGTACGTTCCACCCAACAGCTGACCAAGGCCATGGGGCTGGTGGCGTCCTCCAAGATCCGGCGTGCCACCGAGGGCATGAACCGCACCCGGCAGTATGCCGACGCCGTGGAGCAGGTCATCGCCATGCTCACCGGGGTGCAGGAGTGCCGTAAGAGTCCCTATATGCGCCAGACCGACGACCAGCCCCGTACCCGGTTGATCGTCATCGCCGGTGACCGGGGCTTAGCCGGTGGGTATAATGCCAACATCTTCCGCCTGATGCGCGAGTACCCCGACGCCGCCGTTGTCCCGGTGGGCAAGCGGTCGGTGGATCGGTACGGCGGAGAAGCGCTGTCCTCCGAAACGGTGGATTACACCGCCATCCGGCAGATCGCCGTGGAGCAGTGTGCCGCCTTTGCCGCCGGGGAATACGACCGGCTGGGCATCGTGTGCACCCGGTACCACAGCATGATGAGCCAGGAGGCCACCGTCCGGTGGGTGCTCCCTTTGGCGGTGGAGCCGACGAGCAACAACAGCGGCGCTATATTTGAGCCGGACGAGCGCACCATCCTGGATGCGGCGGTGCCGGAGTACGTGGCCGGTATCCTGCTGGCCGCCCTGCGGGAGAGCTTCCTCTGCGAGGTAGCGGCCCGGCGCACCGCCATGGATTCCGCCGGTAAGAACGCCCAGGAGATGCTGGACGGTCTGCAGCTGCAGTACAACCGGGCCCGCCAGGGTGCCATTACCCAGGAGATCACCGAGATCGTCGCAGGATCGTAGGATAGATTAGTAGGAGGTTTTTACCATGGAACAAAACCTTATGGGACGTGTGGTGCAGGTCATGGGACCTGTGGTGGACGTCCGTTTTGAAGAAGGGGCGCTGCCGGATATCCACAACGCTCTGACCGTCCCCATCGGGGAGCGTACCCTCACGGTGGAGGTGGCACAGCACATCGGTGACAACACCGCCCGGTGCATTGCCATGGCCTCCACCGACGGGCTGAAGCGAGACACCCCCGTCACCAACACCGGTTCCGCCATCAGCGTGCCGGTGGGACGTGGTACCCTGGGGCGTATCTTTAACGTGCTGGGCGACCCGGTGGACGATCAGCCTGCCCCCGACACCGAGGAACGGTGGGACATCCATCGTCCGGCGCCGGCGTATGACGAGCTGTCCACCTCCACCGATATCCTGGAGACCGGTATCAAGGTCATCGACCTGATCTGCCCCTATTCCAAGGGCGGTAAGATCGGTCTTTTCGGCGGCGCAGGTGTTGGTAAGACGGTTCTTATCATGGAGCTTATCAACAACATCGCAAAGCAACACGGCGGTATTTCCGTATTCACCGGTGTTGGCGAGCGTACACGTGAAGGCAACGATCTTTATAATGAAATGAAACAGTCCGGCGTTCTTAAGAACACTGCACTCGTTTACGGACAGATGAATGAGCCGCCCGGAGCACGTATGCGTGTTGGTCTTTCCGGACTTACAATGGCTGAATACTTCCGTGACACCGAAGGTCAGGACGTTCTTCTGTTTATTGATAATATCTTCCGTTTCACACAGGCAGGCAGTGAGGTTTCTGCGCTTCTCGGACGTATGCCGTCCGCTGTTGGCTATCAGCCGACGCTTGCTACTGAAATGGGTGCTCTTCAGGAGCGTATCACATCTACAAAGAAGGGTTCTATCACGTCTATTCAGGCAGTTTATGTGCCTGCGGACGACCTGACAGACCCTGCTCCCGCAACCACATTCGCACACCTTGACGCTACAACGACACTTTCCCGTTCTATCTCCTCTCTGGGTATTTACCCTGCGGTTGACCCTCTGGATTCCACATCGAGAATCCTTTCTCCCGATATTGTGGGTCACGAGCATTATGAGGTTGCAAGAGCGGTACAGAACATTCTCCAGAGATACACAGAGCTTCAGGATATTATCGCAATTATGGGTATGGACGAGCTTTCCGATGAGGATAAGCTGACCGTTTCCAGAGCGAGAAAGATCCAGAGATTCCTGTCCCAGCCTTTCAGCGTAGCGGAGCAGTTTACGGGTATGAAGGGCAAGTATGTTCCCATTAAGGAAACTATCAGAGGCTTCAA
>SVPB01000073.1 GCA_015066065.1 Oscillospiraceae bacterium
TCTTCAGGCCGGCGTTGATCAGCTGGCCAATACTGTTAAGATCACCCTTGGTCCTCGCGGCCGCAACGTGGTGCTGGATCGCAAGTTTGGCGCTCCGCTGATTACCAACGACGGTGTGACCATCGCTAAGGAGATCGAGCTGGACAACGCGTTTGAGAACATGGGTGCTCAGCTGGTTAAGGAAGTGTCTATTAAGACCAACGACGTGGCCGGTGACGGTACCACCACCGCGACTCTGCTGGCGCAGGCTCTCATCCGTGAGGGTATGAAAAATGTGGCGGCCGGTGCTAACCCCATGGGTGTCAAGAAGGGTATTCAGGCGGCTGTTGATGCGGTTGTGGCTGCTGTCAAAGCGAACTCCAAGAAGGTTAGCGGTACCGAGGATATCGCCTCTGCCGCTACCATCTCTGCGGCGGATGCTGTGATCGGCAAGCTGATCGCTGAGGCCATGGAGAAGGTTTCCGCTGACGGTGTGATTACTGTCGAGGAGTCCAAGACGGCTGAGACCTATACCGAGGTTGTCGAGGGTATGCAGTTTGATCGTGGTTATATCACCCCCTACATGGTCACTGACACCGATAAGATGGAAGCCGTTATTGACGATGCTTACCTTCTCATCACCGATCGTAAGATCTCCAACATTCAGGATATTCTTCCTCTGCTGGAGCAGATTCTGCAGTCCGGCAAGAAGCTGTTCATCGTTGCTGAGGATGTAGAGGGCGAAGCCCTGTCCACCCTCATTGTCAACCGCCTGCGCGGCACCTTTACCTGCGTGGCCGTTAAGGCTCCCGGTTTTGGTGATCGTCGTAAGGATATGCTGCAGGATATCGCCATTCTGACCGGCGGCCAGGTTATTTCCGAGGAGCTGGGTCTGGAGCTGAAGGACGCCTCCGTCTCTTTGCTTGGTCGTGCCCGTCAGATCAAGGTGTCCAAGGAGAACACCGTGATCGTTGGCGGCGCCGGCGATCCCGAGCTGATCAAGGGTCGCGTCAACCAGATCCGCAAGCAGATCGAGGATTCTACCTCCGACTTCGATCGGGAGAAGCTGCACGAGCGTCTGGCTAAGCTGGCCGGCGGTGTTGCCGTTATCAAGGCCGGTGCCGCTACCGAAGTGGAAATGAAGGAGAAGAAGCTCCGCATTGAGGACGCTCTGGCCGCTACCAAGGCCGCTGTCGAGGAAGGCTTGGTTGCTGGCGGCGGTGTGGCTCTTATCAATGCATCCAAGGCGTTGCTGCCTCTGCTGGAGCAGACCGAGGGCGACGTCAAGACCGGCGTTCAGATTGTACTTCGTGCGCTGGAGGAGCCCGTTCGTCAGATCGCCGTTAACTCCGGCTTGGAGGGCGGCGTCATTATCGACAAGATCCGTTCTGCGGATAAGGTGAACTACGGCTACAACTTCGCTACCGAAGAGTATGTGGATATGTTCACCGCCGGTATTGTGGATCCCACCAAGGTGACCCGTTCCGCTTTGCAGAACGCCGCCTCTGTCGCGTCCATGGTGCTGACTACCGAGTCTCTGGTGGCAGACAAGAAGGAGCCGGTGGCTCCTGCGGCTGCTCCTGCTCCTGGCGGCATGGATGGCATGTATTAATCTGTTTAGAAAAAGGCTCCTCTCGGGGAGCCTTTTTCTTGCTTTATATTTAATTTGGTGCTATAATGGCGACAACATGAAGGGAGATGAGGATGATGGGCTCTGTACGCATTGACCCTTTCTTTGATAAACAGCCGCCGCTTCTTTTTGTAGATGAACTAAAAAAACCGGTACACCTTGAGAAACCGTCCTGGTTTCAGCGCCGCGAGGCCGCTGATGATGAGGTACTGGTGGATGGCGCTTATCTCAGTAATTCGTTTCCGGATGAGGAAGGCTTACTGGAAACGGCAACGGCTGATTTTAACCGATTCTTGACGCTATATGAAGTGGCCGGCAATCGGTATCCTATCCGCATTGTCAAAGGGGAAACGACCGTATTTGAAGCGTTTACCATACAGGTAACGGAGAGTGGCTGTACCATCCTTTCGGCAGATACGGAAGGTGTCCGCCGGGCACTGATCTACCTTGAGGATGAGATGTGCCGTCGTTCCGGCGCCTTACTGCCGGCTGGTGAGATTTCTCGTCATCCGGTGATCAGAGAGCGCATCACCCGAGGTTTCTTTAGTCCAACCAACCGTCCTCCCAAGAACATTGACGAGCTGATGGATGATGTGGACTACTATCCGGATGAGTACCTTAATCGACTGGCACATGACGGCACCAACGGCTTGTGGATTTACACCCATTTTCACGATCTGTTAACCTCGGACATTGTGCCGGAACATGGCAAGGAGTCGGCACAGCGCATCGATAAGCTTAAGCGTGTGGTGGCTAAGTGCAAGCGTTACGGCGTCAAGGTCTGGATCTTTGGGGTGGAGCCGTTTGCACTGGCCACCGATGTGGCAGAGGCTCACCCGGATATGGTTGGTCCCAAGGGGTGGAACGGTCGTCGTTGCGTTTGCACCTACAGCGAGGAAGGGGCCGCCTATTGCGTGGAACTGACCCGTCGGCTGATGGAGCAGGTTCCCGATCTGGGTGGTATTATCGACATCACCTTTGGAGAACGCCCCAGCAGCTGCGCCAGCTCCGATGCACATTGTCAGTGCCCTCGCTGTAGTCAGCATAGTCACGGGGAAGCGCTGGCACACACCATTGATTTACTTAAAGAAGGCATCCGTCAGGCCGGATCCAAGGCAGACTTTGTCAGCTGGACGTATGCCCATCGGGAGAGCGACTACGTCGATATTGAAGAGTATGTCCGCTTGGCTCCTGATGACGTCATGCTGATGGAAAACTTTGAGGATGCCGGCTATCCTGAGCAGCTCGGCAAGGTCCGACAGGCGATTGATTATTGGCTTTCTTACGCAGGTCCTTCCGAGATGTATGCTCATGCGGCTAAGGTGGCGAACCGGGAAGGAAAGCGCTTGTTTGCTAAGATGCAGGTGTGCTGTTCTCACGAGTTAGCCACAGTTCCGTATATTCCTGCTCCCGGCATTTTATTTGAAAAATATATGGCTGCACGTCGTTTTGGCGTAGAGGGGGTCATGCAGTGCTGGTATTTCGGTAATTATCCCTCCCTCATGAGCAAGGCGGCCGGAGAACTGTCCTTTTCGGGTTCGTACACCGACAAGCGTGCTTTTCTTAAGCATCTAGCCGGTATCTATAGTGGCGATCAGGCTGATGAGCTGGTTTCCGCCTGGGAACTGTTTGATCAAGCGTACCAAAACTATCCCATTAACATTATGTTTAGCTATTACGGTCCGATGCATGATGCTGTGGTATGGGAGATGGCCTTACAGCCTAAGGATACCAGCCTCCCTCGCAGCTGGCAGCTGATGGACAAGCCGGATGGTGACCGGATAGGGGAGTGCCTGCAAAGTGGTCACACCTTAGAAGAAGCCGTGGAGCTGTCCAGTCGTATGCGTAGCGCGTGGAAAGAGGGCATTTCCCTTTTGCCGGAAAACACCCCCTTCGAGCAGCGTGCGGTAGCAGAGGCGATCGGTCTGTTGCTGTCCAGCGGCCATAATATCTTGGATTTCTATCGTCTGCGTGAAAGCTTGGCTTACATACCGGAGCAGGCAGAGCCGCTTCTTGATCGTATGGAAGCGATCATAGATGAGGAGATCGCTCACAGTGAAGCGATGATACCTTTGTGTCAGACTGATCTGCGCCTGGGGTATCATTCCGAAGCGGAAGGATTTAAATTCTTCCCGGAAAAGCTTCGCAGCCGAATCGATGCGCTGAAGGCGGTGAAGCGTAACGAGTTTGCCCTTGTTCGCCAACGTGTGTCGCAGCACTTAGCGCCGCTGTCTTGGTACGAAGGGGATGCGTCGTCCGGATATTTGATGACGAAAGGATCATTGGATGACGCCATCTATACCCCGGTTGGCGATAAGTCCTCCTTCCGGGTCGCTTATGACGATAAGAATCTATATGTTGAGTTGCTTAGTTGTACGGATGTACGCTACTGCCTTAACTTTGAATATCGATTACTGTGGCCGTCGCCGGGTATCGTGGTATGCGGCGGAGCTGCCCGTTTGTCGGAATGTGCCATTTCTCATCAATCGGTGTGGGGCGAAAAAAAGACGGCGGAATTAGACAAGTACAGATTCCTGATGTCAGAGCCGGATAAAGGGCATTATATTATCGCCATTGACCGCCAAACGGTGGGGTGGACAAAGGATCAACCGCTGCGTCTGTCCTTGTCAGCGGACGGCGTCCACTGGACGACGGATGATGCACCGGTTCGCACCTTGGGAAAATTTGACGCATCTCCTGGCAATTTCGGTTGGCTGATGCCGTGATTTGTTGCAATTTATACAAAAGGCCTTTGGATAACCCGAAGGCCTTTTGTGATTGCGACAGAATACGACAGGATTGTGATTTTGCCCTTGCATTATTTGCAGTGATGATGTATAATTATCGAAACAAAATAATATCTATTTGATGCCTGCAGGAAAGACAGCTTGACTGCACCGAAGGAGTAACACTCTCAGGTGTCCTATGTGGACAAAGACTGTAGGCGGATGGAGCTTTGGAGAAACCCATTGAGTTGGGGGCCGAAGGGGCAAGTGCGTGACGCATCAATCTCTCAGGCAAAAGGACAAAGTGCAGATACCATTCTTTCACGAACGGGGGAATGGTGTGTTCTTTTGATGACAGACGAGGCGCCGGCTTTGTCTGTTATTTTTGTTATTGTTATGAGAGGGGAAATAAATTGTGTTAGACTTTTTAAAAGATGTCAATGACGTAATCAACGGCTGGGTATGGACCAAAGCTGGTGTGTGGCTGTTGATTGCTGTCGGCGTTGTTATGACTATTTGTACCGGCTTGTTCCAGTTTAGACATCTCGGCCATTGGTGGAAGAACACCATTGGAAGCCTGTTTAAAAAGAATGTCATCGGTCATAGTAAGGAAAAGGGCAGTATTTCTCCGTTCCAGGCTCTCTGCACGGCTCTGGCAGCAACGGTGGGCACCGGTAATATCGCCGGTGTGGCAGCTGCTATTTGTGTTGGTGGTGCCGGTGCGGTGTTCTGGATGTGGATTGCCGCTATTCTCGGCATGATGACCAACTATTCCGAAAACGTGCTGGGTCTTTTCTTCCGCCGCCGTAATGAGTATGGCGAGTGGTCCGGTGGCGCTATGTACTATCTGCGTGACGGTATGGGTGCCAAAAAGGGTATGAGCAAGATCGCTAAGGTGCTGGCTGTTCTGTTCTGCATCTTCACCATGCTAGCTGCATTTGGTATCGGCTCCATGGCGCAGGTCAACAACATCGTAACCAATGTGTCCACGGCATTTGATGTGTCTGCGTTGTCCGAGATCGAGGTGCTGGGCACCAACCTGTATCGCATCATTCTGGGTGTTGTTCTGATGGCGCTGACTGCTTTGATCACCTTGGGTGGTCTTAAGCGTATCGCCTCCGTTGCAGAAAAGATCGTGCCCTTTATGGTGATACTCTTCATTATTGGCTCTGTTGTGATTGTTGGCATTAATTACGATGCCATTCTGCCTGCGTTTAATGCTATTTTCACCCACGCATTTAAGCCGATGTCCTTTGTTGGCGGTATGTTGGGTGGCGTGATTGTGGCAATGACCAACGGCTTCAAGCGTGGTGTGTTCTCCAATGAGGCTGGCCTCGGTTCTTCCGTCATGGTTCACTCTAACTCCAGCGTCAAGGAGCCTGTTAAGCAGGGTATGTGGGGTATCTTCGAAGTGTTTGCCGATACCATCGTTGTGTGTACCCTGACGGCTTTGGTGATCCTCACCTCCGGCGTGCACGACTATAACGTGGCTGCTCCCGACATCGAGGGGTATTCCTCTCTATTGACCGGCCAGGCGTTTGACAGCGTGTTCTCCTGGGGTGGCATCGGCAGTAAGTTTGTGGCTATTGCTCTGTTCCTGTTTGCCTTTACTACCGTGCTCGGCTGGAGTCACTACGGTTCCAAGGCGTGGGAATATCTGTTTGGTGCTAAGAGCGTGTTTGTCTTCAAGATCATTCACGTGTGCACCATCATCTTTGGCGCAGTGCTCACCAACACTCTGGCGTGGGATATTTCGGATACCTTCAACGGCCTGATGATGATTCCCAACCTGATTGGTGTGGTGGTTCTCTGTCCGTTGGTGATTAAGATCACCAAGAACTATGTGGATCGTAAGATCAAGGGCAAGGATGTAGAGCCGATCCTTTCCTACGATCCGGTGATCCAGGCCAAAGCAGCGGAAGCTGTTAAAAACGGAGAAGAATAATTTAGTCCTCGCTTTGACGCACTCGCCGGCAGAGATGCCGGTGGGTGCGTCTTTTCTTTTGAAGAACTTTCCGCCAAGTATCATCACATAATTTTAGCTCTTACTCGCACAATAGAACAGAATTATGAGAGGAGCGGATGATATGAAAAAATGGGGATGGATATTAGGAAGTGTGGTGTTGGCTGCTGCCGTGTTGGGGTTGGGTATGACGCAAGAGACGACCGTTACGGTAGCTGGAGTCCGTCTGCATGCACAACGAGCAGAGAGCACGGTTTCATGCACCGGTGTAGTGGAAGCCGGGAAGGTGACCGGTGTGACGGCTTCCGTCCCCTGCGTGGTGGAAGAGCTGTTAGTGGAGGAAGGTCAAGCGGTTGAGGCCGGGGATCCTGTTATCAAGATCAATAAAGAGGCGTCACGCTTGGCGCAGGATGAGAGGCAGACACAGGCTCTTTCTCTTTCGGTAATGCCGGATGTTATATGCGCATCGTCGGATGGCATCGTTGTTGGCATAACAGCTGCTCCGGGAGACGTCCTGGACGCCGGGATTCCCGGCGTGATGGTGGCCGAGCGTCGGTCATTACAGGTGCGTGTCGCTATCCCGGAGAAGCATCTCAACACCGTTAAAAGTGGTCAATCGGTAGTCATCAGCGGTAAAGGCTTATCCTCCTCTCGCTATACTGGCAGGTTGGAAGAGATAGCGGCGGCCGTCAGTACGGTGGGCAGCGCTCCGGCGGTGTCAGGCCGGGTAACGCTGGATGAGGATCATATCGATGACTCGTTTCGCATTGGACTGACCACAAAGGTGAGCATCGTAACCGCCCTATATGAATCGGATGTGGTTGTCCCTCACGAGGCAGTCATGCGCGACCAAGAGGAGGCGTATGTGTATGTTTGGCGAAACGGTCGTGTGGAAAAACAAACAGTACACATACGGACGGAGGTA
>SVPB01000008.1 GCA_015066065.1 Oscillospiraceae bacterium
GGCAAGTATAGCAAGGAGCCAAGAGAAATTCACATCTATTATAAACTGATAGATAAAACACCTCCACCCGAGAAAAAGTATCTTGATGGGCCAATGTGTGAGGATATTTGATATTCACTACGATGAACGTTTATGCTCACTCCACAAGAGAAGCAAAACGTACTTCCGCAAGACTGCTTGATAAGGTAGTTGGCGGTTGAATATAAAAAGTTTCCCTTATTTTCGCTCATAAGGGCAAAAACAAGGGAAAATACATAACATTTGAGTTTAAAGTTGCTGAAAAGCCCAGTAATATCAAGGGTTTTTAGAGTGTAGGACAGTTAATGTCTGATAAATTCTTATTTACCTTCCGCCAGACCGAAGATGAACACGTCACCAAGGTGACCGCCCATATTGAGGTGATCCAGCGTGATGCTCGCCTGGCCCTCGCCGTGAACCACCAATTTATCGGTCGTACCGCTGCCGTTGTCTGCCACGATATATTTGGTGAAGGCGGCGCCGCTGGCGTTGGTGGCCGGTTGCTCTGTAAAGGTGACCAGCTCATCGCTCTGGTTCTCCACCACGCGGTAAAGCTGGAATTCCGCGCCGGACAAACGCACGTTGGTGAGAACGCCGTTGGTATCCTGCGCAAACTTAGTGAACACAAACTGGTAGGAATATACGTTGGCGCTATCCGAAACGCTACCGGTGGAAGCGTCATTGGTGGGGTCGTTGCTGTAGGTGAGCTTTACGATGTTCTGGTTGGCCGTTTGCGCTTCGATGGCGCTGGTTACCTTCGCATCGTAGGTAATGATCAGGGGATCGCCGGTGGCAAATTTACCGGCAATGTTCATGGAAGCGGTAAAGTCAACCTTAAAATCGACGGCACCCTGTGCGAGTGTGAGCGTATAGTCGGTGTCTTTGGTAAGAAGTTCCTCGCCTTTTTGGACCTTGATCGTGCTTGCATCCAGCTCTAAGCCGTCGTGCATGGTATCCTCAACAAAATACTGATAGTTGGTGTAAAGGGTGTGGGACGGAACGGCGGTGGTAATCTTAAAGGTGACCACCTCACCGATGTTCACAGAAGTACCCTTACCAAAGGTGCCGTTGTTTTCCTCCACCTGCTTTAACACCTGGGGACGGTTCGCCTTCAGGCTGATGATGGCATCCTTGTTTACGTTGGAGAGCATCACCGCCGAACGAACCACGCTGGTGTCAGTGCCACCCAGGTCGGTGTCATCATAGACAAGATAGTAACCGTAGCTCAGGTCGGGGATGTTGACCGATGTGGCCGTGCTGCTGGCCACAATGGGATCGATATAGGTGGGGACGCCTGTGTCAACGATGTAATCGTGCAGGGATTCGGCAAACTGGGAAAGCTCAAAGTTGTTGGTGTTGTTGTTGTTGTCGCCAATAAGAGCGATTTTCTCTACCACTTCCTGCACCGTTCCGGACTCTTTGTTCAGGTAGTTGTATCCGTCCGCATCGCCGAAGAAGAAATTCTTAAAAGGAACGTCTCCGTTAGAGGCGGTATACCAGCTATAGGAGGTGTTGTTGCCGCTGGTAGTCGCATTGAAGATCTTGTAGACATTGAAGGTCTTGCCGGCGACGGTGGCGTTGGAATTGCTTGGGTTTTGGATGGTAATGCTGCCGGTTGCTTCGGCGGCGGAAACCGCAAAAACAGCACAGCTGCACACCACGCAAAGACATACGAGGACTGCGAAGATTCTCTTGATCGTTTTCATGCTCTTAACTCCTTTACGTTTTTTGTTTTTCGAATCAAATGGAAGCGAACTAATGGTAGCACCTCCTTTTACGGAGATGGTATATGTAAATGCCGGCGGCTATGGCAACAAGCGACAAGCCGATAGCATAAAACATACGGGTTCCCATACCGCCCGATTCGGGCAGGTCAACGATCTGGCCGTTTTTGACGGTCAGGTTATAGGCGGTGGATCCTGCTTCGGCATAATAGCTGTCTTCCACACGGACCGTACCGTCTTCGTTGATCGTGAAATAAATGTATTCGCTGAGGGGCAGGTAGCCTTCGGGCGCCTGCGTCTCGGTTAATCGGTAGCGGACACCGCACTTTAGGTTATCGAAGATGAGGGTGCCGGCATCGCCGGTGGTGGCCGTCTTGGTCACTTCGTTGGGAAGCACGTTTCCGTTGGCATCGACCGCCTCCAGCAAGAAGGCCGCCCCGGTCAGCTGCGCTGTTTTCCAAAGATTGGTTTTGGTCAGACGGAGCATGACACGCTTGGTGGTATTGATGACCGTCAGCAGGGTGTTCTCGTTACCGTTTTCATCGGTGGATAGGCTCGGCAAACTGTAGGACACCAACCAGTTGACAAACGAGCCGTCCGCCTTTGCCATTTCACTTCCGATGGCCGTTTCTTTTACAGACCACTCAATTTTGGTTCCGTTGACATACACCGGCAGGTTTTCCCAGGTGTAGGTCCATCCGTTAGCGGCATTCAACACAGCCTGAGGCTCTACGCCGGCGATGACGGTTGTTACCAGCTTGCCGTTGGCTAACAGCTGTACCGTAACGTCCTGCCACTCGGTCTCATGGCATTCCCAGTTCTTTTTAACCGTGACAGAGGATGAGTCGGTGCTGTTGCCCACGATCAAAACGCCGCTTATGTATCGAATCAGCTCGCTGTTGCCGCTGAGTATACCCACCGTTTCGTCCTCTCCGGTGTGCCCTATGGCAATATCACCGATGGGGGTATAGCCGGTGGGGGCGGTTATTTCCCGAATGGTTATCGGCCCAATATCGTAGCTGAAATTTTCAATACAGATCTCGTAATAGCCGTTGGCATTCCCCTGCAGATCGGTGATGGTGCCGGCGGTCGGATTGTATTCGTAGCGGGCGGTGTTTTGATTGTATGTGAACCGGAGTGGGCTGCCGTTTTGGTACAGACGGAACACCGCACCGCCGATGGATACACCGGTTAAGCTGTCCTGCTTTTTGATGATAATGGAATCGCTTCGGTTGTAAATGTTCGTGAACTCCGCACGCAGCACCTCGTCCACGCCCTCGTCCAGCGCATACGTCATTCCCTTGACCGACAAGGAGGTGCCGGTGCCGTTGATCGACTGATCGCCGTGGGCATCCATGACGGTATATTCCGAGAAAACACTGAACTTCACGGAGCTGTCGCCAAATTGATGGGGATGCTCGGTGATCTCCCAATACTCCCCGTAATCCACGTCGGTGATCTCCCACATATACTTATCGTTGACCGTGTCGTGCGTGGTGTAATTGTTGAGGTTAAGGACCGTGTTGACGCCGGTGGAGACGTCGGTCGCATCGATATAGAAGTCCGACTTTGCCTCAGCGACCAGCTCTTTATTTCCGGCAAAGGTTTTATAGACGTGGATCAACCCCACCTTTTTAACCAGCTTACCGTCAATATGCCAGGCATCATCCTGGTTTTTAAACACGTACCAGCGAATGGCGTACTCTCTGCTGTTCAGATCCTCCGCCTTGACGGGAACACCATCAACCGAAAGATAGCCGGTATTGGCATATTGCACGAGATTCTCAAAAACAAAGCTATCCGTCGGAAAAGCGCTGAGCCATACACCGTCCGTTCTTTCTCCATATAACGCCCGGATCTTTTGGTCGGCGCCGTAGGAATTATCCGACGTGGTGTCGGCGATGCCGTATTTACTTTGAAGGTTGTTGGTGCTGAGTGCGGTGTCGACACCGCCCACATAGGCGGCAAATATCTGTTTTGTATACTTGTTGGAATCCTGTCCGGTGATATTGCCTTCGGTATCCACGGCAACCGAGTCGAAGCGGATAAAGAAGGTGGCCGTTTGCTTGGCGTTGTATTCCCAAACGGCCGTCAAACGCAGGGCGGTGGTATTATTGGAATACCGCACAAGCTCGTCCCAGATAAGCTTGGTGTTGGGCTGTATGACCGTATTGGTATTGCCAACCCTCCAACCTTTGAACTGAATGACCCGGGTAAGACCGGTGCTGTTTCCGTTAACCGTCCCTTGCACGGATTGTTGAGACACATGGCGGATGGTAACCTCGGCATTTTCCGTATATTCATCCGTTACGGTGGTGGCGGCCAGCCCGGCGATGGTGGGCTGGGTGGTAACCGTAACACCGCTGACCGTGGGGAAGGCGACATCATAATGAACATTGATGTACGTCGGAGGCCCGAGCAGATTGGCTTCAAAGGTGGTTTTCCCGGATATCGTCACCGCTTGTTCGGCGGCATAGGTGTTATCCCCGTCTGACCACGTATAGTTGCCAGCCGGCAAGGTGATGGTGGTGCCGGAACGAACGTATTTTGTGACCGTCGTACCCTCGGGATAGGTAAACGTCACCGTGTAAAAGTTAAAAGCCGTGCTGGTCGCACTGCCGCCCTCGGGGATCAGGCGCACATATTTGGTCGCTCTTGCGGTGGCATTTTGCTGTCTGTAGCCGATGGTCGTCGTCACGGAGGCCATGCCAAGGTCTGTTTTGGAATAGGAGCCGTTGAGCGAGGAAGCCACCGCGATATCAAACGAGTTGTAGGCGTAATCGGTTCCCAGCGCCCCGTTGACAAGCTCCAGCACCTCCGCCGTGGGCAAGACGCTGTTATAGCGGATACCGCTTCTTTCGGTAGTGAACTCCAAAGAGCCAAGGCATGTCCACGTTCCGTCCAGATACACGTAGAAGTTGGCGTGATAGTTGGACGTGTCCGGCTCGGCCTGGATGTTAAGCGGGGTGACTGTGCCGGCGGACGGTGTTTCCTCCGTGTCATCGCCAACCGCTAAGGTGCTCATGGTATTGATATTTTCATTCAGGACAATGTCGGGCAGCTCGTCCTGGTCAGCGATCGTACTGTTAAAGGCGGCCACCCTGTCCGGCGATAATGGAGCCGCTTCGTTCTGGTCGGCATCGGCGGCGTTCAGGTTGGCATTAAAGGTCAGCGCCGACGACATGGTGTCGGTGATGACGTTTTCCAGGGAGTGGCTTTCGCTTTCCCCAAGCATCGTAAGGATATGGTTAATATCGTTTTCCTTCAGCAGGACGATGTAGCAATTGCCATCGTGTGTATGCGCCGGCTGCTTGCACGTCAGAAAATCGCCGTTATAACATCCATCATGATGGGTGTGCTCGGCGATGCCACAGCGCACCTCCTGCTCCAGTGCCACCGAATGCGTGATGTTGGCGCAGAACAGAAGAACGCAGCAAGCGACAAGGAGAAGGGCGCAAACGGCGAAAAAAACGATGCTTTTACTATTCACTTGTCGTTTAAAAGCATTCATTACCCGTCACTCTTTAATAGATGATTATTGTACCGACCCAAACGGCTGAAGCGAAAACACGACTTTTCCCAAAAGCCTATCCTCGGTCACCACGCCGATTTCAGACAGCCGACTATCCATCGCCACGTCTCGGTTATCTCCCAAGACAAAATAGGCGTTTGTCGGAACGTTATACGGAAAAACCAGATTGCTTTGCCCCAATGTTTTCTTTTCAACATAGGGTTCATCCAGCGCCTTGCCGTTCACGGAAACCGTTCCAAAGGCATCGATGGACACCTGGCTGTTTCCGGCGGCCACCACCCGGCGGACGATCACCTTGTTGTTGTAATAAAACGCAATGATATCGCCGCTTTTTATCTCTGCCATCCGGTTGACGATCAGGATCTGCCCATCCTCCAGGGTGGGGGACATGCTGTTCCCATAGTACTTGACCACCGGCATGATAAAAGTAAACAGATTAAGCAGCAGAGAGGCGGCCACAATGATGATCAGAACGATTTTTAAGGTGCGTTTAAAAACCTGCCCCTGGAAAAAGCGCTGCTTTTGCTTTGCGTGTTTCGCCACGTTCCTCTCTCCTAAAAAATAACATCACCGGCCAAGCACACCGAAAAAAGCCGTTGTGCTTTAATGGGCGGCCCCGGTTTTACCCCTTTGGCGGCGGCCGAACGCCCTTCTCTTGGGCATGTTTCGCCGGACGCCTTTTTATAAGAGGATAATATATCACGTTATACTATAGCATAAGGCATCGAGATAATCAAGAGGAAAGAGCAAAATAGATTTTAATAGGGTGGCCCCGTGGCAAACTATACGGACCGGCCGCCGAACGGGCATGGTGACGAGGCGGCGTTTAATGGATAACTCTTGCATTATCCATAGCGATATGCTATACTACATGTGTATGTCCCGTTCATGTCCTGTAAGGAGGTTGTTATTTGATGGACGAGCTTATTTCGGTTGTTCTTCCGGTGTATAATGTAGAGCCCTATCTGCATCGGTGTGTGGACAGCGTGCTGTCCCAGACATATTCCCGGCTGGAGATCCTGCTGGTAGACGATGGCAGTACGGATAACAGCGGCGCCATCTGCGACGAGTATGCGGCCAAGGATGACCGCATCAAGGTCATTCATAAGGAGAATGGCGGTCTGTCGGATGCCCGTAACGTGGGTATCCGGGCGGCCACCGGCCGGTACGTGACGGTCATTGACTCGGATGATTACGTGTCGGAGGATTACGTCGAGGTACTGTACAACGCCGTCAAGGAGACCGGCTGTCCCATCGCCTTTGGCGGTCACCGTACGCTGTACGAGAGTGGCAGCTCGGTGGAGAAGGCCAACGGCGAAGAGTCGGTCCTCTCTGCCGAGGAGACCCTGCGGCGGATTCTGTACGATATCGATCTGGATCTGTCAGCGTGGTCCAAGCTGTACGAGCGCCGGCTGTTTGATACGGTGGAATACCCGGTGGGCCGTCTGTTTGAGGATGCGGCCACCACCTACCTTCTGGTCGATCTGGCCGAACGGGTGGCCGTGGTGTCCAAGCCCCTCTATATGTACATGGTACGCACCACCTCCATTACCGGGCAGGCCTTCAGCCCCCGTAAGATGGACCTGATCACCTCCACCCGGGAGATGACCGACTATGTGGTGGCCCGGTACCCGGCGCTGACCAAGGCGGCGGCCCGGCGGCTGATGTTTGCCTATCTGAGCACCCTGTCCAAGCTGGCCATGAGCCGCCAGCGCTTTCCCAAGGAGCAGGAGGAGCTGATGACCTACATCCGTGCACACCGCAAAGAGATCCTGCAGGATCCGATGATCCCTCGCCGGGATCGGCTGGCTCTCCATACCACCAAGCTGGGCTTTTGGTTTTTCAAGCTGGTATGGAGATCCTACAACAAGTTGAGAGGACGTAGCTGATGAAGATACTGGTAGGATACGTGACGCGCCTGCACAGCAGTGGGGTGGACAACTATCTGCTCAATGTCCTGCGCGTTGCCAAGGAGCAAGGGGTGGAGCTGGACTTTTTGACCAGCTGTTACGATGAGGACACCGCCGCCGAGCTAAAGCGTGAGGGCTGTGCCCTGTATCCCGTACGCAACCTCAAGTCCCCCCGGGGCCACTACGAGGACGTGCGTCAGGTGCTCCGGCAGGGGCATTACGACAAGGCGTATTTCAACATCTCCGAGCCCCTTAATATGATGGGGGCCAAGGCCGCCCACGACGAGGGCGTGCCCTGCATCCTGCACGCCCATTCCTCCGGTATGGATATTGCCAACCGCTACAAGCGCTGGATACGGGGCGCCATCAATGGGCTGTGCCGGCCGTTCCTGTCCCGGTGGGGAGACCTGTTTCTGGCATGCTCCCGCAACGCCGGACGCTGGCTGTACACCCGTCGGGTGTGCCGTTCCGACCGGTTTCAGGTGGTCTACAATGCGGTGGATACGGCTGCTCTGCGCCCGGACGAGGCCGCCCGGGAGGCGGTACGCCGGGAGCTGGGTATCGATGCCGCCACCTTGGTGGTGGGGCATATCGGCAGCTATGGCTATGCGAAGAACAACTTTTTCTTAGTGGATATTGCCCGGGAGCTGGCCAAGGTGGATCCAGCGGCGGTGATGCTGTGTGTGGGCGACGGTGACGACCGTCCGGCGGTGATGCAAGCCGCCCAAGCCGCCGGGGTGGAGAGCACTATGCGCTTTCTCGGGGTGCGCCGGGATGTACCGGCTCTGCTCAACGCCATGGACGTGTTTGTACTGCCCTCCCGGTTTGAGGGAGCGCCCATCGTGGCGGTGGAAGCGCAGGCCGCCGGCGTCCCTTGCCTGATCAGCGACCGGGTCACCGACGAGGTGGTCATCGCGGATACCACCCGTCAGCTTCCCATCACCGATCCGGGCTTATGGGCGCAGGAGATCCCGGTCATGGCCGCCCGTCGGGCACAGGCCGGCATCCGTCCGGATTGCCTGGATCGGTACTCTTTGGATCGGCAAAAGCGGTCGTTGGCCGCCATCCTGTTTGCGTGAGGTGATCGAATGAACAGAATCAACACGCTGCTGCGCCAGGACAAGCTTTTTTGGCCGGAGCTGCTGTTTAAGGTGGTGTATCTGATCCACCTGCTGGCCTGCTTTAATCCGTATATTGACGGCACCTTCCCGGTTAAGGTGACCCTGCTGGGCACCATGGCCTTGGGTGGATTGCTGCTTTTGTGCCGCCTGCTGGATATCAAGGTGTACTTCCGTACCCCCGGTCTGCCTTTGCTGCTGGCGTTTCTGGTGAGCTTTGCGGTGCCGTCGTTTCTGCTGTACCGCTATGCGCTGGTGGACAGCCTCAAGACCTTCATCTGGATGACCTTCCAGTTTGCCATCCTGTTTGCCTTCAGCACCCGACGCCCGGCCGCCCGTGCCAAGCAGGAGCTGGCGGTGGTAGGCACCGCCATCGGCGCCTTCATCACGGTGGAGAACCTTATCAGCATCCTGATGGCCTTTGACGGCTACTTTAAGGTGTACGAGAAGCCGGACGGCACCTCGGCGGTCACCGGTCTTGCCTGGTGGGGACGGCTGTATGGGGTGCATGGCGACCCCAATTACGCCTGCGTGTACACCATCGCGACCGTGCTTCTGTGCGCCTATCTGTTTATCAAGTACCCTCGGCTGTGGGTGCGTATCGTCACCGGTGTGGCGGCGCTGATCAACCTTCTGTTTATCGCCTTTACCGCTTCCCGTACCGGGCTTATCTGCCTGACGCTGGGGGTGGCGGTGTTTGCCTTTAGCTGGTGCATGGGGCAGTTTGCCGTGCGCCGTGTGCTTAAGGCATTGGCGGTGACGGCGGTGCTGTGTCTGGCGGTGGTAGGCTTCAGCGAGGTGGCCGTGTCCGGCTTTAACGCCTACCATAGCCACCGGCAGGAGATGAGCCAGCCGGGCACCCAGCCGCCGGACGAGCCGGAGGATCCCGGCGCCACCATTGGCCGCACCGAGGAGGAGCTGCAGGGAGATCCCACCAACCGCCGCTTGGATATCTGGGGCAGTGGTTTGGAGATCGTAAGGGACAACCCGGTCCTCGGCATCGGGTTTGAGAACGTGCTGGGCTATGCCGACGACCGGCTGCCCGACACCTACATTGTCAACAACGACCTGACCCGGTTTGACGCCTTCCACAACACGGTGGTGGACGTGCTGGTCAGCCAAGGCGCCGTGGGTGTCCTGCTGGCCGGTGCCTTTGCGGTGTGGTTTGTCATCCATTGTGCCAAACGGGTGGGCAAGCAATACACCCGGCACCGCCCGGAGCTGTGTCTGTGCTTGGCGGTGGTGGCCAGCGGTCTGGCCAGCACCATGTTCCTCTCCCACGTGTTCTTTGTTAACATCGCCTCCACCGGCGTGTTCTGGCTGTTTGCCGGCTACTTAGCGTATTTCACCACCGTGGAGGAAGCGGAATAACCTATACGGAAGCCCCCGAAGGCATCGCCTTCGGGGGCTTTGCTTATTATATTTGACATCGGCAAAGATTGATTGTATAATGATAAATGAAAAAGGTGAAGGAGGTGTGCTATATGCTTAAAAAACAAGTATGGCGTGGGTTGACCGTCGTGGTGGGTATGCTGTTCCTTATGAGTGGCTGTGCCGGCGGCGCTACCCCCGGCACGTCCGAGCCGGCGGCCGTGGAGACGGCGTCCTTGGCGCAGTGGGGGATCGCTCCCGTCAGCTTTGGGCAGACGGGGGATGGACTCACCATGGCAGGCCGCACCGTGTCTTTTGCCGAGGAGGCTCTTGCCCGGACAGCACCGGCGCCCCGGGCTACCGTCCGGTATGAGCCTCGGGTGGAGAAGCCCGTTACCTTGATGGAGCAGCTGGCCATCCCCACCGACACCCCTCTGGCGCAAAGCGACCTGAACACCCAGTACAGCAACGACCGGTACCGCATCAAGATCTATCCCAACGGTAACTTCTCGCTGTACGCCCAGGAGTCGGCCCAAGGGGTGGAGGCCATCACCCTCTCCGACCAAGCGTGCGTGCAAATCGCCGAGGAGTTTCTGCGCAAGGCCGGGCTTTTGTGTGATGACTTAGTGCGAAAAGAGGCGTTGGGGCAGGATACGGCCACCAACCAATCCGGCACCGTCGTTGTCAGCAAGGTGGTCAAGTTCCAGCCCAAGCTGGGCACGGACGCTCGCTTGCTGGGGAACACCCGGGTGTCGGTGCGCATCGCCCCGGACGGCACGGTGACGGAGCTTATCTACAACCACCTGCATTACCAAAAGGAAGCGGCGCTTCCTCTGCTGACCCCGGAACAAGCCCTACAGCAGGCGCTCGATAGCAAGGATGCCACGGCGCTGCTGCTGGAGGCACCCGAGGGGATCGGCACGGCGCTGACCGTCAGCAAGGTGACCCTGACCTACTACGAGAACGTCATGCACGACCAGCCGGTACAGTATCCGGTCTACGTGTTGGAGGGCGGCAGTGCGGAGCTGCCTTTCGCCATCAGCGTGTGTGCGGTGAAGTTCTAAACACAAGCAACAAGGCTCCCGTGGTTCACACGGGAGCCTTGTCTTTATTTTGTCAGCTTGTTCCACACCTTTTTGACCGCTTTGTAGGGGAGGAGGAGCAGCCGCAGCTCCACCAGATACCGCCGGTAGGCGGTCTCAAAGCCGTGTTGCTCCACCGACCGGCAAAAGCGCTCGGTCATGGGGTGGATGGGGGTGTGGGTGGTCAAGGGCGGATTGTTGGCAATGGCGGTGTCCCGGGGCACCGGCCGGATCTCGAAGTATTCCCCGGCGGCCTCCAGCAGGGCCTGCCCCTGAGGGGTGTTGACCAGCACCACCGAGGTGCCGTCCTCATTGATGGGCACCTCCGGATGGGAACGGTGCCCCCAGAAATCCCCGATGGTCAGGTCGCCCTGCCGCCGCAGGGTGTTGAACCGACAGCCGTTGCAGGCCGGGGTCAGCGCAATGTTGGAATAAAACACCTTGGCGTACTTGTTTTTGGCCGGGTGAAAGGGTTCCCGGAAGGTACTGCCGTCGGCAAAGGTCACCAGCAGGCCGCCGGCCTCCCAGCCCTCGTCCTTGTTGCGAAAGCAGATGTCGGTCACCGCCGTGCCCTGCTGTTTTTCCAGATACTGCAGATACGCCTCCAGCACGTGGGGCCGGGGAGCGCCGTGGCAGATGATATCCACCAGATACAGCCGGTCGCTGTCCCCCACAAACTTACGCACGGCGGCGCATTGGCAGGGGGTGCCGCAGAACAGCACCGGGGTGCCTGCGGCCACCGTATCCCGGATCGCCGGGAGGGCGCCGTTCATGTCGCTCTTGACGTACTTGGAGCCGCTGAAGCGAACCACCCGGTCATCGGGGTAGCCCACCACGTGGGCGCCCTTTTCCCGGGTAAACTGGGTGCCGTACACCGTGCCGCCCATGGCCAGCACCGCCTGCGCCAGCGCCCGGAAAGCGCCGCCGGAGGAACAGCCCTTGAGCTGTTCCCCGTCCCGGAGCCACCCGATCACATAGTCTTGTACAAAGCTGTTTTCGCTCATCGTTTCACCATCTTCAGACATTTTTTAGCCACCTTGAGGAGGGTGCGTGTGTGTAGCACCAGCACCGCCGCCAGGCAAGCCGCCGACAGATACCACAGGGAGTAGAACCAAGTGAAGATCACCGCTTCCCCCACCAGCAGGAGGCCGGTGGCCGCTTCCCGTAAGGGATCGGTGTCCAGGGCAAGGTGCCGACGGGTGTCCAGCTTACGCACGTAGCACAGCACAAAGTAGCTGATGCAGGTGGACACGGCGGCTCCCAAGGCGCTGTGCCACGCCTGGATGAGGAAGAAGTTAAGGGCAATGTTGACCACCGCAGCCACCAGATTGGTCACAAAGGCCATGCCGGTGTGCTTAAAGGTGGTGTACACGGTGCCCAGCAGCTGGGCCTTGGAGTAGAAGTAGGTGGACACCACCAACAGGGGCACAAACTGCCACGCCGGGGCGTAGCTGTCGGCGGCCATAACGTTGACAAACAGCTTGGAGGCCAGGATAGAAACACCGCACAGCACCGCCACCGCCGCATCAATGATACGGTAGATCTGGGAATAGAAGGAGCGCAGACGGGCGTCCTCCGCCGCTTCGTTGGCGGAGATCTGCCATGCCTGCATGAGTACCCCCACCACAATGGTGATGATGGTGGGCACCTTGTAGGCGATGGCGAACAGCCCGTTTTCCTCCACGCTGACGAAGTGGGAGATCATAAACCGGTTGGAGCTGTTGGAGATCCACCAGCACATGGTGTTGGGGATGAGGGGGATGCTGAAGATAAACAGGGTGCGGCAAAGGGAACGGGAAAACAGCCGCAGGGAGAACGCCCGGTATAGCCGGGCTGTGATGATCAGGAACACCGCCGACACGACGTTGCCCACGATGTAGCCCATCATGTAGCCGATAATGCCCAGCTTGGCCACCGAGAGGAAGAAGATGTTGGAGGCAACGGTGGCACCGGTGAGCAGCATGTTGTCCACGGTGAACAGGAGGGTCTTATCGATGGCCTTGACGTACAAGGAGCAGTTGGTGCGGAAGATGTTGACGCACACGTAGGCCGCCACTGTAAAGAGGTACTGCACCGTCTCACGCTCGTGGATAAAGGGGGTGGCCAGCAGGCAAAGCGCCAGCGCCGCTATGGTACAGAGGATGTTGATAATGTTGCCGTTGGAGAACACCGCCTTGGGGTTGTAGTGCTTGTCCATGGCGTAGCGGAAGATGGCTTCCGAGATGGTCATGGACACGACGGGAATGAGCAGGGAGGCGATGTTCTGCAGATTGTCCACAATACCGTACTCGGCGGTGTTGAGGATGTTGGTATAGTAGGGTAACAGCAGATATTGGATCATCTTGGAACCCACCGTACCCAGAGAAAGGATCAGCGTATTGCTGACCAGCTTGGAAGATCTGTTCAAGATGGTTACTCCTTTCAGCCGATAGCCTCCTGCAGCAGCCGCCGGCAACGCTGCCGTTCGGCTTCCAGGATGGCCTGCACCGGCCGGTAGTCGATGGGGGCATCGATATCCAGATCATCCCCCAGCAGGCGGTGGGACAGCCCCACCTTTTCCAGCAGATCGACCATACGGCTGGAGGTGCCCTCCATGGGGACACAGACAAACTGCTTCTGGAACAGCACCGAGAACACCGTGCCGTGGAAGGAGTTGGTCACCACATACCGGGCATCCTGCAGGTACCGCAGGAATTCGATGGGATCGGCGGTGTACTTGGAGATGGAGTGCTTGCCGTACCGCCGCCGCAGGTCAAAGAACAAGACCGGCAGGCCGGTCTCACGGCTCAGGCGGTTGGCATAGGCGATCATATGATCGTCCACCTTCAGGCTGTATACCAGAATATAGTCCTTGTTGACCGGGCGCCGGGTGGTGATGAGCTGCTGCCACCGGGTCGGGTCGATGAGCAGGGTGGGATCCAGCACCACCTCCACCGGCTTGTCGCACAGAGAGGCAATGAGCCGCTGGGCGCTGGGCTCCCGGACGGTGACGGTATCCATCGGCTCCAGCAGCCGCACCAGATCGGCGGCATCCTTCTCCTCCAGGGCGGACAGCCCGATGCTGGCGGCGTAGGATACCTTGCGCGCCTGCGGATCAAAGGGGGCGGCAAAGTAGAGAGGATCCATCCCCTTGGTGATACGGGGGTTCCATATCTGGTCACTGCCGCATACGTAGGCGTCGTAGGTAAGCTCCTTGGCCAATGCCGGGGTGAGGGTCTCAAAATGCCGGCGGCTCAGCCGGTACATCTCCTTGCGGTAACGGGCGAATTTCCATTCCCGTCGGATGCGCAGGGGGGAGAACAGCAGGGTGTTGGCGTAGAACATAGCCAGCCGCTTGGGGTTACGACCGCATTCCCGGTGCAGGCTCTTAATGAACACCCCAAAGGTGTCCTCCACCGCCCGGGGGCGATAGTCGATGATCTCGCACGCATAGCCCAGGTCACGCAGGGACTCCTGCAGGGCATACGCCTGCAGGCAGGAGCCGTGGTTGCGTGCGCGGTGCTCGGTGAGTATGGCAGTTGTTTTCATCAGCGGTATCCTCGCTTGTCATTTGTCATTAGTGTTTGGACATACCTTCCAAAATTATACACTAAATGTTCGCCATCGTCAAGTAAGAAAGCCCGGAGCATGCTCCGGGCTTACACTTTATTCTCCAAACCGGATGGCGTACACGTCGCAATCGGTCATCTGCAGGGTCAGGGTCACCGGCTTACCGGCCAGTCGTGCCACCGCCCCGTCATCCTCAAACCGGATGCGCTTATCGGTGGCGTTACCGAACATGGCGCAGGAGGTAACGCTTTCCTCTGCGCCGGTGAGGGTGACGACCACGCTGCCCCGGGCGGAGGTCTGCAGGTTCATATACAGCCGACTGCCGTCGTAGATAAAGGGCTTGGTTACCGCCTCCACCGGGTCACCGGCGGCATGCAGGGACACAAAGCCATCCTTGCGGATGGTATAGCCCACCAACTGGTTGGGGCTGACCACCGAGCGAAAGTTTTCCCGCAGGATGAGCATATACTCACTCTCGGCGCCGGGGATGGCGGCCGGCACCTCGATGAGGGCAGGGGCCGCCTGCCCGTCACCGTACACAAACCCGTTGGGGTTCTCCGGGGGAGGCGGCAGGATGGCCTCGTCGTACTTGGTAAACTGCAGACCGTCCCGGCTGCACATAAAGAGACCGTCCGAGATGGCCAGACCGAACCGAGCCATCTTGTTCATCCGGATCAGGCGATCCTCCCGGCCGCACAGCTCGTCGTAGGCTGGAGTCCAGCTCTTGCGTTCCACGTACCGCATGGGGAAGGCCACCAGCAGGTGGGGCGCCCGGGGGTAGGGAAACACGCCGTTGGTGTATAGCTGGTAGTCGTTACCGGTGGTCTTAATGAGCTGCTGGGGCGTCCACCGGATGCCGTCCGGGGAGGTCATCACACGCACGTCACGCATAAAGGAGGCGGTACCGTCTCCCGGCTCCCGCATGAGGAACCGTTCCGGGTCGTACAGCGCATTGGCCACCGCATCGGTGAAGGAGCGATCCATCACGTCTCCGCCGGGGGCCTGGTCGTGTTCACCACGGAAATAGCAGAAATATTGCTGGTGAGCCTGGCTCCAGAACACCCGGTTGGCAGAGTCGAAGGCGCCGTCGTCGGTGAGTACCCGGCTCTTGGTAAAATGGATGCCATCGCTGCTCATGAGCATGATGAGGGCGGCGTGGCCGTACCACATGCAGGCCATTTTGTACCGTTCGTCCTCCGGGCAGGCAGGGTTGTCGTCGTAGGTCACCGACATGTTATCAAACCCGGCAAAGTCAAATTCCTTGAGCTGTTGCATGCTGAGGATGAAGTTGTTGTGGGTATCTCCTCGGAAATCCACCAGCCCCAGATCGGGGCGCTCCCAATGGAGACCGTCAGCGCTCTCGGCGTATCCCACATACCGTTCGGAGCCATGCTGGCAGACATAGTACAGCTTCCACCATCCCTGGGCGTAAATAGCGCAGGGAAAATAGACGTTGTTGCCCTCCCACGGTTTGTCCAGCACCATCAGCACCGGGCCACGTACCGGCTTGTGCACCTGCCGGGTGGCGGTGGTGCGCTGGGTGTCCAGCAGATAATCGTCAAAGAAGCATTCCCGGCGATTGGCGATAGTAAGCATAGAGATAACCTCCGTTATTCTCCCTCCACCGGACGGTAGAAGGCTTCCAGTACGGTTTCATATACACTGGTACGGTCGGGATGGAACTCCACGTACTCCTCTCCCATGACCGTGTCGCCTTTAATGGACAGATATTGGATATTTCCCAGAGCGCTCAGGCTGTTGCTGGCCAGATAGGTCAGATCGGCCACGTCCAGGCTGCTGACCAGATAGGGCTCTGCCACATTGTACAGATCGGTGACCCGGGACAGGTCTTTGGCAATCTGCCCCTTGGCCTTCTTGATAAAAGCGGTCAAAAACTGCTGTTGTCGCGTCTGGCGGCGGTTGTTGGCCTCCACGTCCGAGCCTCGGTACCGCACGTAGGGAGCGACGGTGTCCTTGGTCAGGGTGACGGTGTCGCCCTTTTTCACGTTCAGGGCGCCTTTGCGTACGTCCTCCGGGGCGGTGACGGTGACCCCGCCCACCTCGTGGGTCAGGGCGGACAGCCCGTCCAGATCAATGGCCGCGTAGGCGTTGATATCCACCCCGTACAGCAGTCGCTTGGCAGAGGTGATCACGTTCTGACAGCTTTCCACGCCGGTAGCGCCATAGGCATAGGCAAGGCAGAGCTGGGCTTTTTTCACCCCGGCATAGCCGCCGCCCACGCCATAGATGTTGATGTCCACCATGCTTTCCCGGGATAGGGGAATGATCCGGGTCACCCCCCGGGCGGTATCGATGGCCGCCACAAACAGGCTGTCTGCCTGCCCGTTCTGACCGTAGCCCAGATCGGTGGCGATGGCTTTTTTGTCCACCCCGATGATGAGGACGGCTATCACGTCTTGGTTATACCGGTAATCCACCCCTTGGTAGGTGATACGGCTAAAGTCCTCCTCTGCGTCATCCAGCAGATCCTGGGGGGCGGACAGGGTGGAGCCCCGAGGCCGCAGGGTAGCCCGTCCCATCAGATACAGCACCCCAAACGTGCCGCACAGCAGAACCGCCACGGCGGCAATGCCTGCCAGAATACCGATGAGCCAGCGCTTCCACCGGCGCTGGGGCTTGGCGTGTTCAGAAGGTGTCTTGCTCATTGACTAACACTCCCACTACCAGATACCGTTCGTCATCCTGGGCGTAGCAGGTGCTCAGGGTGATGATGCGGTCCTTGTCGGTCACCGTGACCCCTTCCCGGACCCGGCGGATCATGGAGGAGGGGCTTAGGGTCTCCTGCAGGAAGGCGGAATACCCTTCGGTGCTGTGAAAATCGTACGAATTAAGAATATGCCGGTCATCAAACAAAAACGCCGAGTAGATACGGTAGGTGAAGATCTTGCCCGGTGCGTAGATGTAGATGGTATCATTCTTATCAAAGAAGCCGTTTTTGTTGGTGCGGAACTGGTGAAGGTCGGCGAACATACTGCCGTTGCCCATGTTGTGACCGTAGATGACCGTGTTTGGATCGGTGAATTTATCGGAATTTCGCTGTTGGATGTAGATGCTGCCGGCTTTTTTCTTTTGGCCATAGCGGTCATGATCGAGGTAGTAGTCCTCCTCCGGGTGGACGGTGCCACTCTGGAGGATGGGATAGTCGATGTGGGTGCCGGGGATAGCGATCCAGCCAACGATCTCCGGGTTCTGGGCCTGCAGATCGGCAAAATTCTGAGGGTTTTCCACCAGCACCGGCCCTTCGTCCGGGGTAGAGGAGGGTGACGGGGGACGGGATTCCACCAGACTGGGACGGTCGCCGTCCGGGAGCAGATGGATGACAAGAAAGCTGCCGGATACCACAAACGCCACGGCAAACACCGCGGTGGCGATACGCCAGAACCATCGCCGGTTATCCATAAGCCACTCCTCCTTTCGTTCGTATGCCCTCATTATAAAAGAAAACCACCGTGAAGTCAATCGCCTATTGTCGATTACCAAAACAAAAAAAGCGCCCTATCCCCATCGACAAGGCGCAAAGCCCCCGGCTATGCCGGGAGGCAAAACAAAACCGGCGCTGTGCATACACACAGCGCCGGAGAGGGTGCAGGGATTACTTGCTCTTCTTCTTGGAGATGACCGCGCCGGCCAGAGAAGCCAGCATGGTGGCGCCCAGACCGAGGACAACCACATCACCGGTGGGAGGAGCAGAGGTCTGGAAAGCCTCAACCGCTTCCTCAACGGAGGTGGCGGTAGCGCCGTAGTTGGCGGCCACGATCAGGTCGGTCAGAGGAACCAGCTCAATGGTGGTATCCTTGAGGACGATGGTGCCGGCCACACGGTAGGCAACGGTGTCGTCCGCCTTCTCAGCGTAGGCACCGGCGGTCTTGACCAGCTTGTAGTGCTTGCCTTCCACAGCCTCGGAGCCGTCCTTCAGGTAGATGGACCAGCCAACGAACTTCTCGCCATCGTGCTCTTCCTTGGCGGTGTAGGTGACGGTCAGCTCGTCGTGCCACTCATGGGTGTCGATGTCCAGATCGGCATCTTCGTGGGCCACAAAGATAATGGTAACCTTCTGGCCGGCAACAGGGCTGTTGGCGGCAAAGGCGGTGACAGACAGGCTCATAACCAGAACAACCGCTAAAAGGATGGTGCAAAACTTTTTCATCTTGTCTTACCTCCAGCAATAAAATGATAATTGAAATGTGCGGACACAATTCCACTATGTGTTAGTATAGCACCCTTTTCATAGTTTGTAAATAGTTTTTTTGATTTTTCACAAGAATTCTTTCGACACTTGTATTTTTCTTTCGGGTTTGCTATACTATTACAATAAGGAATATTTTCCGGGAGGTGTCCTTGGTGGAAAATAAACGTACCGAACGTCGCTGGCTCTGGTGGTTTACCCTCATCCTGGCCAGCATCATCCTCTATCGGCTGTTCAGCGATCCTGTCCAGCTGGGGTCGGCTATTGGCTGGATCATCGGGATATTGACCCCCTTTATCGGTGGTTTGGCGCTGTCCTTTTTGCTGTTGCCGCCCAGCCGTTGGCTGGAAGCGTTTTTCGGCAAACGGCGTAACCGCTGGATCAAAAAGCTGGCACGCCCCCTATCCATCGTGACGGTGTATCTGGCGCTGTTTGGCGTGGTGATCCTGGTGGTGTCGCTGGTCATCCCCCGTCTGGTAGCCAGTGTCAGTGGTCTGGTCAAGGAGCTTCCCGGGTATCTGGAATCGGCCAAGTCCTGGCTGGCCAGCCCGGAGGTGTCCGAGGGCTTCTTTGGCTCGCTGGATCTCCATAATCTGCTGGGCAATCTGTCGCAGGCGGTGGGCGATGCCGTTGTCAAGATGCTGACCACCGAGAATGTGGTTTCCGCCCTGCAGGGGGTGCTCAACGTCACCAACACCATCCTGGATGCGGTGATCTGCCTGATCGTGTCGGTCTATATGCTGGCTGGTCGGGAGAAGCTGCTCAAGGATGTCAAAGCGGTACTAAGTCTCTTTATGCGCCGTGACCGCATCAGCACGCTTGGTGGCTACGGCCACCGCATCGGCACCATCTTCTACCGGTACCTGTACGGTGCCTTCCTGGATGCGCTGGCGGTAGGCGTCGTGGTCTCGGTGGGCCTGCTCATCTTCCGGGTACCCTATGCGGTGCTGCTGGGCATGCTGTTGGGCCTGCTTAACATGATCCCCTACTTCGGCGCTTTGTTTGGCGGCATCTTTGTGGTACTGATCGCCCTCTTGTCCTGCAACCTGTACACCGCGCTGGGCGTACTGGCCTACATCCTCATTATCCAGCAGCTGGATGCCAACATCCTCCAGCCTCGGGTGGTGGGCGACTCGGTGGGCCTGCGTCCCATCTACGTGCTGTTGGGCGTTACCTTCTTCGGCGGTCTGCTGGGCTTCTGGGGCGTGTTCCTGGGGGTTCCTCTCATGGCCGTCATCCAGATGCTGGTCAAGGAGGCCATCGCCGCCAAAGCCAAAAAACAGAATAATCCGTAATAGGAAAAGCCCGTTGCTCAGCCGAGCAACGGGCTTTTTGATCGCTTACTCCATGGGGCGTCCGGGGTTGTCCTTGACGATACAGGTGGTGCAATCGCCTCGTTGTTCGATCCCGGTGACGATGTAACCATGGTCCATGACGTTATCCTTGACTACGCAGTAGGAGCAATCCTCCATCAGGATGGCCCGGTTGGGGGTCAACTCGCCACTGCCGCCGTCGTTCTTGCCGGTTTCGTAGGTGTTGCCGCTGACCACGGCGTTACGGCAATGGGTCATGCGCAGGTGACAGCACATATCCGGATCGTCCAGAGCGGTGGTGCGTCCCTCACTGATGGCTCCGTTACGGCAGAATACGTTGCCGGTAACGGTGATGTTGGCGTAGCAGGAATCCTCTGCCGGGCCGCCCAGCTCCAGACCGGGGCCGAAGTTGCGGTCAAAGTAATTGCCGGTGATGTTCACCCGGGTGTTGCGGCGCAGACGGAGGCCGCCTACGTCGTTCCACTCGATGCGGTTGGAGGTAAAGGTACAGCCGGAGGAGTTTTTGCCGTAGCCATCAATGCCGCCGCCCTTGTTGCCGATCATGATGGTATCGCTGACAAAGGCGTCACAGCCGTTGTAGAACAGACCGGCACCGTCGTTGTGGTTGAGCATGCAGTGCTCCACCTTGTACGCCCACACCTTGTTGTAGTGGATGCCGTCGCCGGAGAAGTGGGCAATGCGCACGTGGGTGAGGATGGGGGTATCCTCCTGACTGCGTTTCTCCCGGTAGTGCTTATCCCAGTCCAGCCGGATGCCGTGGACGTTCTGCCCCAGTCTCTCACCAATGAGGCTGATGCCGTCCACCGTACAGCCGTAGGCGCCGGTGATATCCAGCAGGCATTCCGCTTCGGGGTCATTGAGCTTGAGTACCGACAGACCGGTGGTGCGGTATCCCCAGCCAAAATGTCCGTGCAGGGTCAGCAGAGGCGTTTTCATGTGCACCATGCCGGTGGAGTAGATGCCCGGAGGCACCTCGATGACACCGCCTCCGGCTTGGGAAGCGGCATCCATGGCGGCTTGGATGGCGGCGGTGCAGTCGGTCTGACCGTCCCCCACGGCGCCAAAATCGGTGATGTCAAAGATACGGTTCATAGGTTATCCTCCTATCATTCCATGGGTCGTCCGATGTTATCCTTAATCAGGCAGGTGGAGCAGTCGCCACGCAGGTCGATGGCCGTCTTGATGTAGCCTCTGTCCATGGCGTTATCCTTAATGATGCAGTAGGAGCAATCCTGCAGGATGAAGGCACAGGTAGGGGTATCCTCTCCGTCACCGTAGTCGTTGCGGCCGGTTTTCATGGTGTTGCCGCTGACCACCACGTTGCGGCATTGCCGCATCCGCAGGTGACAGCACAGGTCGGGGTTCTCCCGGGGGGCGGTGCGCCCCTCCGAGATGGCGCCGTTACGGATAAAGGCGTTACCGGTGATGGTCACGTCCGCATAGCCGGCATCCTCCTCGGTGCCGCCCAGATCCACGCCGGGGCCAAAGTTGCGATCCAGATAGTTGCCGGTGATATTCAGGCTGGTGTTGCGGCGCAGACGGATACCGCCCAGACCGTTCCACTCAATGCGATTGGCGGTAAAGGTGGCGCCGGAGGACCACAAGGCGGTGCCATCCACGCCGCCTCGCTGGTTGCCGTTCATGATACAGTCGCTGACAAAGGCATCGCACCCCATGTACCGGATACCGGCGCCCTTATTGAAGATAAACATACTGTGATTGACCTTGTACGCCCACACGTTGTTAAAGTGCAGGCCGTCACCGGTACATCCGGCCACCCGGGTGTTGGTGATGGTGGGGGTATCCTCCCGGTTGCGTTGGGGACGGTAGTGCTTGTCCCAATCAAGGCGGATGCCGTGGATGTTCTCTCCCAGGCGATTGCCGTTGAACCCCATGCCGTCGATAAAGCAGTCGAAGGCACCGGTAATGTCGAGGATGCACTCGGCGGACGGGTCGTTGAGGATAAAGGCGGAATTGCCGTCCGAATGATAGCCCCAGCCGGCGTAGCCCTTGAGGGTGATACACTGCCCCTTCATGCGCAGCTGGCCGGTCAGGTACGCTCCGGGCGGCACCTCCACCACGCCGCCGCCGGCATCTCGGGCGGCATCCAGTGCCGCCTGAATAGCGGCGGTGCAGTCGGTCTTCCCATCGCCCACGGCGCCAAAATCGGTGATGTTGAAGATCTTTTTCACAGAGGCTTCCTCCTTTATTCCGCCGGCATAGGGTCACCGATGTTGCCTTCGATAACGCAGGTGGAGCAATCTCCCCGGGTCTCAACGGCCTGTGCGGTGTGTCCCCAGTGCAGGGAGTTGTCCTTGATGATGCAGTAGCAGCAACCCTCCATCAGGAAGGAGCGAGGGGGTGTGAGGTTACCGCCGCCGCCGTCGTCCTTACCGGTGCGCATGGTGTTGCCTACCACCGTCACGTTGGAGGAGTTGCGCAGCCGGACGTGGCAGCTCATGTCGGGGTTCTCGGCGGCGGTCTGCCACTTCTGGTTGATAGCGCCGTTGCGCCGGAACACGTTGCCGGTGACGGTCACCGCCGTTACGCCGCAGCCCTCCTCGCCCAGATCCACGCCGGGGCCAAAGTTGCGGTCAAAGAAGTTGCCGGTGATGCTCAGGCTGTCGGCGCAGCCGATGACGATGCCTGCCTGGTTGTTCCACTCGATACGGTTGGCGGTGTAGGTGCCGGAGGAGCCGGCATTGCCGCTGCGAATGCCGCCCCGGCCGTTGCCGTTAAAGATGCAGTCGGACACAAACACGTCCCATCCGTCGTAGTACAGTCCGGCGCCGCCGTTAAAGATCATCATGGTATGGCGTACGGTGTACGCCCACACGTGCTCAAAGTGCAGGCCGTCTCCGGTAAAGCCGGCCACCCGGCAGTCGTCCACCGTGAGGGTGTCCTCCCGACCGTTGCCGTTGTATTGTTCCCAATAGAGCTTGATGCCGTGGACGTTCTCACCCAGTCCCAGACCGTCAAAGCTCATGCCGATGACGGTACAGCCGCAGGCCCCGCTGATATCCAGGAGGCAATCCGCCTCCGGGTCGTTGAGCAGGAACACCGACAACCCCTTGCTGTGATAGCCCCAGCCGCTTTGTCCCCGCAGGGTCATGCACAGCCCGTGCATGTGCAGGCGACCGGTCAGATAGGTGCCCGGGGGCACCTCCACCACGCCGCCACCGCTGGCGGCGGCCAAGTCCAGCGCCTCCTGAATGGCGGCGGTACAATCGGTCTTGCCGTCGCCTACGGCGCCAAAAGCGGTAATATCAAAACTACGTTGCATACTATTTCCTCCTTAGTTGTTCTTTCTTTCATTATAGCAAAGAGTCAAAGGCAAACAACCCATAAAATAACGGAAAAACAGCACAAAAAATTCCCCACCGCCACGGCGGTGGGGTTTCATTCATTCCTGATCAATAGGCAGGCTGGCCACCGCATTGAGGTCGGTGCCGGCGGTGTGTCCGGCCAGCAGCTCATAGTAGCCTTGGGCGGCTACCATAGCGCCGTTATCGCCGCACAGGGGCAGGGGAGGTGCGTAGAGAGCGATGCCAGCTTCCCGGCACGCCTGCTCCATACGGGCACGCAGACCGGAGTTGGCAGAAACGCCCCCGGCCAGCACCAGGGTAGACATCCCCAGGTCCTGCGCCGCCAGCAGGGTGTTGTCGGTGAGCATACCGGTCACCGTAGCCTGGAAGGAGGCACACAGATCGGCCTTGTTGATGGCCTCCCCCTTCTGCTCGGCGTTGTGCAGGCGGTTAATGACCGCCGTTTTCAGCCCGGAAAAGCTGAAGTCATACCGGCTCCCCTCCACGTGGGGACGGGGCAGAGGATAGGCGGTGGGGTCGCCCTGGTGGGCCAGCTTGTCCAGCGCAATGCCGCCGGGGTAGGGCATGCCCATGGCACGGGCGGCCTTATCGTAGCATTCCCCGGCCGCGTCATCCCGGGTGCGGCCGATGACCTTAAACCGGGTGTAATCCTCCACCTTCACGATGTGGCTGTGTCCGCCGGACACCACCAGACAGAGGAAGGGGGGCTTGAGGTCGGGATGCGCCAGATAGTTGGCGGCAATATGGGAGCGCAGATGATGCACCGGCACCAGCGGCTTGCCGGTGGCCATGGAAAGCCCTTTGGCAAAGCTGACCCCTACCAGCAGGGCACCGATGAGCCCCGGTGCATAGGTGACGGCGATGCCGTCGATCTCGTCCATGGTGACGCCGGCCTGCGCCAGCGCCTGCCGCACCACGCCACTGATGGCCTCCGCATGGCGGCGGCTGGCGATCTCCGGTACCACGCCGCCATACAGCCGATGCTCCTCCACCTGCGAGGCGATGATATTGGACAGCACCTGCCGTCCGTCCTTCACCACGGCGGCGGCGGTTTCGTCACAGGAGGATTCAATACCCAACAACAACATACCCTAACACTCCGTTATCATACAGCTTTAAAAATAAAGGGAATAGATGGCCGCATCCTCGGTGGGATGCCGGTAGAACCGGGGACGCACCCCCTCCCGGACATAGCCCAACCCTTGATAGAGGGCGATGGCCGGGGCATTGCCCGTGCGCACCTCCAAGGTGATGCGGCAGAGCCGGTTATCCCGGCCGTAGGCGGCCAATGCCTGCAGAAGCGCCCGGGCGATCCCTTGCCGCCGGGCGTGGGGGTCGACCGCCACATTGGTGATATACCCCTCGTCCGCCAGATGATGCATTCCCACGTAGCCCAGTACCCGGCCGTCGTCGTCCAGCGCTACCCGGAACACCGCCGGGGGATTATCCAGCTCCTCCTCCAGAGAGGCAGCCGACCAGGGGTCGGCAAAGCACTGCTGTTCCAGCTGCGCTACCGCCTCGATGTGGGCGGCGGTCATGGGCACCACGGTCACGGGGCTCGCCTCCTTCCATCCCATACAGCAGAAAAGAGAAGGCCGCCAACGACGATCTTCTCTTTCGCTTGCTTATTACATATTCTCCTCGATGTAGGTGACCAGCTGGCCGACGGTACGGATCTTCTCGATCATCTCGTCCGGCACCTCGCCGATCTGGAACTCATCCTCCAGGGACATCAGCATATCCACCAGGTCAAGGGAATCGGCACCCAGATCGTCCACGATATCGGTATCTGCCGTGATGGTGTCTGCATCGACTTCGAACTGTGCGCTCAGGATCTCCTTCAGCTTATCTAATACCATAACCCTATTCATCCTTTCGCGATACTCCGGGGGCCGGGCAGCCCACGGGCGACTGTTGGAGTCCTCAAGAGAACTCTCTGTATAGATTTTATGAGAACAGCGGCCGTTTGTCAATGGTTTTTTACAAATTTTCTCCTTGGCCGGTGTTATCGGGGGATTCTGTCGCCGTGGTGGCGGTGGTGGTTGTCGTGGTGGTAGGCGGCGGCGCCGGCCCCACATAGGTGATGCCCTCGTTGTACACATAAAGGGTTTGTTCCCCGTACAGCACCCGGGACCAGCCGTTATCCTCGTCCACCCCGGTGCGTACCAGAGACATCCCTGGCGTGCCGGTGGCATAGGTGTTGGGGGCGAGCACAAAGGGGGAGGTGCGCAGGCGATAGGCATCGGTGAGGGTTACCGTGTCCCATGTTTCCGTAAAGGTAAACCCGTCAAAGGACGTCTCCGGCTGGGGGGAGAGGTAGATCTCGTGGGGCTTGGACAGATCCTCGTAGGCGATGTTGATATCCACCGGTGTCTCGATGCCGGGCACCAACCCATCGCTGCAGCACTGCCACAGGGCGTGAGGGCCGTCGTATCGCTTGACGGTCAGCTCAGCGTACTGGGCCATCCACACCCGGTAGCTGCCCAATCGCCCGGTCTCAAAGTCGTCCCGCAGCATATTGCGGCTGCTGTACACCATGGGCGTATATCCATACTGCGCCACGTAGTCCATAAACAGGATGGCGTTGTCGGTGGCGGTTTTACCGGTGGTGTTTTGGTTGCGGTCGTGGCGGAACTCCTCGTAATCATAACCGATGGGCCAGGTCACGTCGTAGCCCTTGATGATCTCCAGCACAAAGGCGGCCTCCTCCAGTACCTCCTCCCGGTTGACAGCGGCGGAGTAGAAGTAGACCCCTACCGGGATACCGGCGGCCAGCGCCCCTTGCATATTCTGATGAAAATGGGCGTCGGCGTACACCAGACCGCCTTCGGTGGTGCGGTAGCCGCACCGGATGATGGCAAACCCGATACCGGCCTCCCGGACGGCTTCCCAGTCGATGAGCCCGTTCTGCCGGGAGACGTCGATGCCTACCAGATGCCCGGTGGAACCGTACAGATGGGGCAGATCCGGCAGACACACCCGATCGGGGCGCACCGGCTGGTACCCGTCGTGCCGGACGGTGGTACGGGTGGTCGTCCCCGTGGTCTTTTGGGGGTCCTGACCGCCGCCCGGGTTTTCCACCCGGATGGTGGGAGGCTTGACCGACGGCAGGGTCGTCCGCTTGGTGGTCGTGGTGGTCGTGGTACGGGTGGTTGGCACCGTGGTACCGGTGGTGGTAAGGGTGGTGGTCGTGCCGGTGGTGCTGGTGGTACCGGTGGTGCCGGACGTCCCGGTGGTCTCCGGTACGGACACCGACAGCTCGGCGGCAGGCTGGCCCACGCGGCTTCCCTGCCACAGCACGGCTACGGTGATCCCTACCGCCACAGCGGCGGCACCGGTGACGGCGGCCACCGGCACAAGCCAGCCGGGTAAGGGGGCGCTGTGAGCGCCTTTCATCCACCGCATGGTTTACTGCCCGGTCTGTTCCAGATATTCCTCCAGACACAGACCGTTTTCCATGATATACTTGGCGGCCTCCACGCCCACGTAGCGATAATGCCACGGCTCGTAGATGACCCCGGTGATATTCTCTTTCCCCTTGGGGAATCGCAGGATAAAGCCGTACTCGGCGCAGTTCTCTATCAGCCAGCGGAAGGCGGCGGTGTTCTCAAAGTCGGTTTCCAGCTTAAAGTTGCCGCTGCCGCCCAGATCCACCGCTAAGCCGCAGTTATGCTCGCTGTGTCCGGGGCGCTTGACGATGGCGCCTGCCTGCTGTTGGGCGGCGATCTCATCGTAGCCCCAGCTCAGGTAGTTGTTCACCTGCCGCCAGTAGAGGGTGGCTTGATGATCGGAGGAACGGTACCCAGACTGCACGTCGATACCGTAGGCACTGCCGGCCTGCAGCATGGCGTTGAGGGATTCCAGTATCCGGGCATCCACCTTCTGATTGCGCCGGCCGCCGGCGACAAAGGTCACCGCCTGGTCGTAGCCGTCGGGGAGCTTATTCCAGTCGTTGACCAGCAGCAGATTCCACACCGCACCGGCTGGTTGTACATACCGCCCCTCGGTGCCGTACTGCAGCAGGGTGGGGGAGGTCTTTTTGCCGGTGGTGGTCGTGGTAGTAGCTTTGGCTGTGGTGGTCGTGGTGGTCGTGGTGGCCGGGGTGTAGATGCTGGAGGTGGTCACCGTGCCGGTGGGCACGCTTTCCGTCCCCGGGTCGGAGGAGACCGAACCGGTATTCTTATTCCACACCTGCAAGCTGCCCACAATGAGCAGCACCGTCAGCGCCACCGTGACAGCAAACAGCAGAAAGGTGCGGATAGCCCGTTGCCGACGGGCATTTTTACGGCGTTTTTTAGTGGGCATAGAAGCACCGCCTTTCCTCCCTATTTTACACCCATTTTCCAAGGGGGGCAAGCCCTATTTTACATATCCCTTGAAAAAATGGTTCCGGATGTGATAGAATGAGAGCAGAACGGCAAGGATGACAAAGGAGGTCGTGCTATGCGCACACAGAAGGGAGCCAGATTTTGGCTGGCTCTGGTGATCTTCAGCCTCACCGGACAGGTGGCCTGGGTGGTGGAGAACATGTATCTTAACGTCTTCATCTATAAGATGTTTGGCGCCTCGGCAGGGGATATCTCCCTTATGGTCGGCGCCTCGGCGGTGGCGGCTACCGTCACCACCTTGGTGATCGGTGCTCTGTCCGACAAGGTGGGACGGCGCAAGGTGTTTATCTGCGGCGGCTACCTGCTGTGGGGGGTATCCATTGTGAGCTTTGCCTTCATCCGGACGGATACGGTGGGGGCACTGTTTCCCATGGCCGCCTCCGCCTCGGCGGTGTGCGTGACCCTGGTGATCCTGCTGGACTGCGCCATGACCTTCTTTGGCTCTGCCGCCAACGACGCCTGCTTTAACGCCTGGCTGACCGATGCCACCGACCACACCAACCGTGGCGCCGCCGAGGGCATCAATGCCATGATGCCTCTGGTGGCCATTCTGGCGGTTTTCGGCGGCTTCATGGCTTTCGATCTTGATCAGCAGGCAAGCTGGACCGCCATCTTCCTCATCATTGGCGGTGCGGTGTGCCTCATCGGCCTGGCCGGCTTGTTCCTCATCCGGGAAACCACCCAAAAGACTCCGGAGAACACCCGGTTTTTCCGCAACATCTTCTACGGCTTCACCCCGTCGGTCATCCGGCAGAACGGTCTTTTGTACCTTTACCTGCTGGCCTTTGCGGTGTTCGGCATCGCCATCCAGATCTTCATGCCCTACCTTATCCTATACTACGAGGTGAGTCTGGGGCTGAGCAACTACGTCCTCATCATGGCCCCGGCGGTGATCGTAGCCTCGGTGTTTACCGCCTTTTTTGGACGCTGGTACGACCGTATCGGGTTCAAACGGGCGGTGACGGTGGCGGTTCTGCTGCTCATGACCGGGTTTGCGCTGTTGTCCCTGTTCCGGCAGGTGGCGCTGGTGTTTGCCGGCTCGCTGCTGATGATGAGTGGGTATCTGTCCGGCATGGCGGCCTTTGGCGCCGTTATCCGTGAAAAAACGCCCCCCACCAAGGCCGGGATGTTTCAGGGACTGCGCATCGTGGGGCAGGTACTGATCCCGGGCATGATCGGCCCGGCTATCGGTGCGGCGGTGCTGGCCAATGCCGCCACGGTGGTGGGCAACGACGGCACAGCGTCCTTTATCCCTCATCGGGGCATCTTCGTGGCCGCATTGGCGGTATGCGTGGTGCTGTGGGGGGTGCTGGCGGTGATCTTCCGCCGCACCGGAAAGGAGGCGTCCCATGCCTGAACAGCTGTTGACACCGTGGGGAGAAGCCTTGCCCCCGGTGCCGTGGAACATCCATCCCCGTCCCCGTCTGCAGAGGGACAGCTTCCTCTGCCTTAACGGTCGGTGGGCGTTTGGCACCGACCCGGCCTGCGAGGAGACCATCCTCGTTCCCTTTGTGCCGGAGAGCCTTTTAAGCGGCATCGGCCGCCCGTACCCCCGGGGGACGCGGTTCTACTACCGCACCGTCTTTTCTCTGCCGGAGGGGTTTGCCGGGGAACGGGTACTGCTGCACTTTGAAGCGGTCAACCGGGATGCGGTGGTGACCCTCAACGGTATCCGGTTGGGGGAACACCACGGGGGATACGCCCCCTTTACCTTTGACGTAACCGCTTGCCTGCAGGAGCAGAACCACCTGCTGGTGGAGGTGACCAACGACTTTGACGATCATATACTGCCCTACGGCAAGCAACGGCGCCGCCGGGGCGGTATGTGGTACACGCCGGCCTCCGGCATCTGGCAGACGGTATGGCTGGAAAGCGTACCGGCCGTCCACGTGGAGGATATCACCGTCACCACCGACGGTACCACCGCCCGGCTGACCTTTGCCGGGGTGGAGGAGGGCACCCTGCAGGTGGAGACCCCCACGGGGGCGCTGACGGTTCCCATTACCGGGGGCACGGCCACGGTCACGCCCCCCGATCCCCGGCGCTGGTCGCCGGAAGACCCGTACCTGTACCGATGCACCGTCATCGCCGGGGCGGATAGGGTGTCCACCTACTTTGCCCTGCGCACGGTGGAGGTGATCCCCATCGGGGACACCCCCCGGGTACTGCTCAACGGAGAGCCTTACTTCTTCCACGGTCTGCTGGATCAGGGGTACTACAGCGACGGCATCTTCACCCCGGGCGACCCGGACGGCTACACGTGGGATATCCGCACCGCCAAGGCGCTGGGCTTTAACATGCTGCGCAAGCACATCAAGGTAGAGCCTCAGCGGTTCTACTACGAGTGTGACCGGCTGGGGATGGTGGTGTATCAGGATATGGTCAACAACGGCGCCTACTCCTTCCTGCGTGACACCGCCCTGCCCACCGTGGGGCTCAAGCGCCTGCCCGGATGGCTTATCCATCGCTCTAAGGCACAGAAAGCCGCTTTCCGGCAGGCCATGGAGCAGACGGTCGCTCAGCTTGGCAGTCATCCCAGTATCTTGTGCTGGACCATCTTCAACGAGGGCTGGGGCCAGTTTAAGGGAGAGAACATGCACGCCCGGTTGCGGTCGCTGGATCCCAGCCGGCTCATCGACACCGCCTCCGGGTGGTTTAAGGAGCGCCACAATGACTTTGACAGCCTCCACGTGTACTTTAAGAAGGTGCGCCTGCGCCGGGGGGACAAGCCGGTGTTTCTGTCGGAGTTCGGCGGCTATTCCTACAAGCCTGCCGGCCACGTCTTTAATACCGAAAAGACCTACGGCTACCGGCTGTTTGAGGAGCAGCAACCCTATGAGGATGCCTTGATAGCGCTGTACGAGCAGGAGATCCTGCCGGCCATGGCGATGGGCTTGTGCGCCACGGTATACACCCAGCTCAGCGACGTGGAGGACGAGACCAACGGCCTTGTCAGCTACGACCGCCGGGTCGTGAAGGTGGATACCGCCCGGATGCAAGAGCTGGCCCACCAGCTGTATGAGAGATTTAAGGAGTGTGTATGATGGATTTTATGGCCATAGCCAAGGGGCGGCAGTCCTGCCGCCACTACGACCCCACCCGGCCGGTGGAGCCGGATAAGCTGCAGGCGGTGCTGGAGGCCGCCCGGCTGGCGCCCTCTGCCTGCAACAGCCAGCCGTATCACATCACCGTCTGCCGGGGAGAGACCGCCCGGCAGGTGGCCCGGGCCACCATGGGGCTGGGGATGAACCGGTTTGCCGCCGATGCCCCGGTGCTGCTGGTGCTGTCAGAGGAGCCCTACGGCAAGGTGGCGGCCCTTGGCTCCAAGCTCAAGGGCAACGACTACCGGTCGCTGGATATCGGTATCTTAGCGGCCTACCTGACCGCTGAGGCTACCGCCCAGGGGCTGGGCACCTGCATCCTGGGCTGGCTGGATGATGCCAAGATCCGGGAGCTCTGCTCCCTGACCGCCCCGGTGCGGCTGGTCATCACCCTGGGCTACGCTGCCCCCGACGACCCCCTGCGGGACAAGAAGCGCAAGCCCCTCGGCCAGCTGGTCACCGAGCTGGCGTAAGAGAGAGCCGATACGGACTTGACAAGAAAGGCTTTTTACGGTATACTATAGATGCGCAGAGGGGACTGCGGCATATCCATGATTGTATTTTAAAAGCGGCAGTTGATGCGTTTCAACGGCCGCTTTTTTGTTTGTAGAGACAAGCAACCGAACGGACAGGAGGGATCGTGTATGAGAAGAAACAAAGGGTTGGGTATGCTATTGGCCGTGGCGATGCTGTGTTGCCTAACGGGATGCACGGGCGAGACGCCCGAGACGTCCGGGACGCCCAAGACGCCCGAGACGTCCGGGACGCCCGAGACGTCTCTGTATGTAGGCAGCTTGGATACGGAGGGCCTTATCATAGATGCGCCGGTGTTTGGCAGCCTGCAGGAAATGGAGGAGGCCTCCCTGCTGGTGGTGGTGGGACAGATAACCGGCGAGTCGGAAACGATCTATCACGAAAAGCAGGATTGGTACACTACGATCCATACCGTCACCGCTCAGGAGACCATAAAAGGGGAGCCACTCCAAACCATCAAGGTGTTCCAGCTGGGAACGCCCGATTCGGATGCGTATGAAACCAAGATCAAAAAGGGGATTCCCCATATTTTGTTTTTGGCAAAAAACCATGTGCAAAAAACCGCTGACGGTGTAGAGGAGATCGTGTATACGTCCATCTCATCCGAGCAGGGCTTCTTTGCCATCGACGACGGCAAGGTAAAGACCTATACCCGTGTGGGCGTGTCCCCCCAGTTTGACGGAATGGACGTGGCTAAATTTAAGCAAGAGATCCAGCAATGCGTTAAAAAATGACCGGACATAACAGTAAGGCGCCGGTGCCCTAGGGCACCGGCGCCTTTTTACGCTTTTCTTATTCTTGTGGAGGGAGCCAGCCGGCGCCATGCACCTCATCGGTGGGGACGGTGATAAAGAACGCCTGCTTATCCAGCCGGAACACCATCCGCTTGAGGGCGTGCACCTCTTCCCGGCGCACCGCACAGAGGATCATCTGCCGCTGGGTGCCGGTGTAGCCGCCCACAGCCGGGAGCAGGGTGACGCCCCGTTCCAGCTCTTGGGTGATGAGGGCGGTCACCTCCTCCTGCCGGTCGGTGAGGATGAGGGCCATCTTGCCCCGGCGGCCGCCGTAGATGAGCCAGTCGGTCACCAGGGAGGACACAAAGGCGAACAGCACCCCGTACAAGACGCTATCCAGCTGCTTGTACACCACCCCGGACACGGCGATGACCACCCCATCCACCGCCAGCACCAGCTTGCCGATGGGTACGTGGGGGAACCGCAGCTCCAGCAGGCGGCCGGCTATTTCGCTGCCGCCGGTGGTGCCGCCCCGCATGAGGATGAGCCCTAGCCCCAAGCCGCAGATGGCGCCGCCAAACAAGCATACCAGCAGGCGGTCGCCCTGATAGGCAGGGAGCAGGGTGTCCAGCAGGTCGGTAAACACCGAGCTGAGCAGTAATCCGGCTCCGGTGCGGATGAGGAACCGCCGCCCCAACCGCCGCCATCCAGCCAGGATGAGGGGGATGTTGAGGGCGATGGTCACGGTACCGATGGGCAGACTCCAAGCGTATTGGGTGAGGATGGCCACACCGGTGACACCGCCGGGAGCGATGTGGTTGGGGGCAGAAAACACCACCGTGCTTACCGCATACAGAAGACTGCCGACGATGATCAGCAGCAGGTCAAACGCCAACACGCGCAAACGCTGGGTCATACGTCCTCCTTCATACAATGGGCAAACAGCTCCTGCACCCGTTCCAGCCGGCCGTCCAGATAGAGGTAACCAAACAGGCTCTCCAAGCCGGTGGCTTTGTGGTAATCCGCCCCGGTACGGGTGCTGTGGGCGTTGCGCCCTCGCTTAAATACAGCGACCTCCTCCTCGGTCAGGAGGGGTAACAGCCGTTCCATGGCTTCTGCCTGGGCTTCGGCTCGCACCGCCGTCACCGCTAAGCGGTGCAGATCCCCCACCGGGCGGTTGGCCTCGGTGAGCAGGCGCTCCCGTACCAGCAGGCTGTATACGCCGTCTCCCACAAAGGCCAAGGCCAAGGGGCTTAAGGTGTGGACGTCCACATCTCGGGGATAGAATCGTTCCATGCTCGTCACCCTTAGTTTACAAACTCAAATTCCAGGTCATAGATGCTGACCGTGTCGCCCTCCTGCACGCCGGCGGCCTCCAGCGCATCGATGACCCCGGTGGAACGCAGTACCCGTTCAAAGTACTGCAGACCGTCGGTGTCGTCAAAGTTGACACCACGCAATATCTGCAGCAGCCAAGGGGCTTCCACCGTGTACACGCCCTCGTGGTTCTGCACCTGCACCGGGCGCTCGCCCAAGGTCTCTACCGCCGGCAGCTCCTCCGGCTGGGCTTCAAACCGCCGGATGGGAGGCAGCTTCTGCAGCATGGCGCCGCAATACTTCACCAGCTCGTCGGTGCCGTGGGCGATGGGCGCCATGAGGGGGAAGTAGGTGTACCCCCGGCGCGCCATCTCGGCGGCAAAGGCCTCCTGCTGTTCGTCGGTGGCTAAGTCGCACTTGTTGCCGGCCACCACCATGGGACGGGAGGCCAGCTCCGCATTGAACTGCTCCAGCTCCCGGTTGATGGTGTCAAAATCCTCCAGCGGATCCCGGCCTTCACTGCCGGCCACATCCACCACGTGCACCAGCAGGCGGCAGCGCTCCACGTGGCGCAGGAACTCGTGTCCCAGCCCCACGCCCTCGCTGGCGCCCTCGATGACACCGGGGATATCCGCCATCACAAAGGACACCCCCGGCAGGGGGCGCACCACGCCCAGCACCGGGGTGATGGTGGTAAAGTGATAGTTGGCAATGGCCGGCTTGGCCTCGCTGACCACGCTGATGAGGGTGGACTTACCCACGTTGGGGAAGCCCACCAGACCCACGTCCGCCAAGAGCTTAAGCTCCAGCCGCAGCTCCTTGATCTCCCCGGGGACGCCGGGCTTGGCAAACCGGGGGACCTGCCGGGTCGCCGTGGCAAAATGGCTGTTACCCCAGCCGCCCCGGCCGCCCCGGGCGGCGATAAAGGGGGTATCCTCGGACATGTCCGCCATCAGACGGCCGGACTCATTATCATAGATTAGAGTACCCCGGGGCACCCGGATCATACAATCCTCGCCGCTTTTGCCAGAGCATTTTTTCTGGCCGCCGTTACCGCCGTGACCGGCGGCATACTTGCGCTGGTAGCGAAAATCCGCCAGGGTGTTCATGCCGTCGTCGGGCACAAACACCACGTTACCGCCGTGGCCGCCGTCACCGCCGTCCGGGCCGCCGGCGGCCACGAACTTCTCCCGGTGAAAGGCCACCGCACCGTCACCGCCGTTGCCGGCCTTAACGGTGATAATGGCTTTATCCACAAACATAGTCACACCTCCAAAGAAAAAAGGCTCCCTGCCGTGGCAGGGAGCCTTGCGCATTACTGCTTCTCGTAGACGCTGACGCGCTTGCGATCCTTGCCCATACGCTCGAACCGCACCACGCCGTCCGCCTTGGCGAACAGGGTATCGTCAGAGCCGATGCCCACGTTCATGCCGGGGTGGATATGGGTGCCGCGCTGACGCACCAGGATATTGCCGGCCAGCACGAACTGACCGTCGGCACGCTTAACGCCGAGACGCTTGGACTCGGAATCACGGCCGTTCTTGGTGGAACCAACGCCCTTCTTGTGAGCGAACAACTGGATGTTCAGTTTTAACATGGTATTACACCTCCGTATTGATGGGATGTACCCGCTGGGGGTACGCTTCTTGTAGTGCCGTCAAATGCAGCCGGAACCCGGACAGCAATGCCTGCGCCGCCGTTATGTCCCCGGTCACGGTGACGTCCATGAGCCCGTCCTTCACGGTGATATCCGTGGGAAGGCACAGCACGTCGGTGAGGGTGTTAGCGGTCATGTAGGCAGCGGAGGAAACAGCCGCACATACGATGTCTTCGCCTGCCGTGCCTGCTCCTGCATGGCCGGTGATGCGAAAACCGGTAAGCTGCCCCTGCCGCGTCCGGAAGGTTACCCGGATCATGATCAGGCGTTGATGGTGTCGATCTGCACCTTGGTGTAGGGCTGACGATGGCCCATCTTGCGAGACTGGCCCTTCTTGGGCTTGTAGGTGAAGACCGTGATCTTCTTACCCTTGCCGTTCTTGAGGACGGTGGCGGTCACGGTAGCACCCTCCACGTAGGGGGCACCCACCTTGAGCTCCGCGTCATCCTGCAGAGCGATCACCTTGTCGAAGGTGACGGAGGCTTCTTCGGCTGCATCCAGCTTCTCGATGTACAGAGTGTCGCCATTCTGCACCTTGTACTGCTTGCCGCCGGTTTCAATGATAGCGTACATAGGCGTACCTGCCTTTTCTATAGACTCGCTGTATACGGGCGGACACAAGTCACTTATATAAGCCCGGTACATGCGGCAACAGCCATTGTACCACGGTTTTTAGTGGTTGTCAACTGTTTTTTTATATCAATTTATCAAAACGATTCCAGCGGAAGTTTCCCCACACACCGGCGGTTTCGCTGTAGTAGATGAAGCACCCCGGATACCGCCGGGATATCTTGATAAGATCGTTCATCTGCCGCAGGTTGATGAGGGTGACGATCATGCTTTTCTGTTCCCCCGTGAACATACCCTGACAGGGGATCACGGTGGCGCCGTGTCCCAACTCCTGCAGAATATCCGTTTTAAACTGCTCCGGCAGATCGGTGATGATCCGCACCTCCACGGCGTTGCGGCTGGGCTTGAGCATGGCGCCCATGGCCAGATTGAACACCATCATCTGTACCACCGACATCATTACGCTTTCCAGGTTGTGGTAGACAAAGAAGGACAGGCCGATGATGATGTAACAGAACAGAGAAATAAGCGTTTCCACATTAAGATAGGGGCGGCGCTTCTGCACCATGCCGGCGATGATGTCCATGCCGCCGGAGGAGGCGCCCATGCGCACCATGATGCCCGTACGGACGCCTAACAGGATGCCGGAGGCAAACACCGCCAGCCATGTGTTGGTCTGCGTGACATACTGGTACAGCTCAATCTGCTCGGCCACGATGAGCATCACGGAGGACAGGAAGGTGTACAGCAAGGTGTACACCACGTATTTGCGGCTGATAAAGAACCAGGCGGCCAGCAACAGCGGCAGGTTGAGGGCCAGAGACACGTAGCCCATATTGATGCCGGTCAGCTCCTGGGTCATCATGGCGATGCCGTCCACGCCGGAAGGGGCAAAGCCGGCGGCATTGACAAACACGTGCAGACCGATGGCGGACAGCACACTGGCGGCTACGGTGAGCAGTATGTCGGTTAATAGGCTGGGTTTTTTCATGTAGTGGCCCCCTTGCAGTCATACTGTTCTCCATTATAACGGCAAAAGGGCGGTTTGACAAGGGGTCAGTTTTGCCACGCCACCGTTTCCTCCCGGGGCAGAGGGTAACGGGCGAGGGCTTCTCCGTCGGGGTCGCCCCGGTGCAGGCATACCGCATGGATGCGCCGGCATCCGTAGGTGGTCACATAGTAGATGCCCCGGTCGGCGTTGCAGCAGGCGGTATACAGGGTGTGCGGATATCCCTCCTCGGTGACCCGACAGCCCTTGACCTGCGCCACCGCCCCTATGATATGGAACACCTGCCCCACGCAGGCGGCCTCCCCTTTAAGGGACAAGGCGTGCGACCGGGTGAACACCGCCCGGAGGAACCGGGCGGTGGAGGATCCGTCCCCCGGCAGACCGTCACCGCCCAGCGCCGCCATCTGTTGGGGAAAGGGAGGGCTGTTGGTGAGCACCTCCACGGGGTTTTCGTGGATCTGCAGTCCGGCGGCGGTGGGCTCTGCCGTCACCGCCCCCCGGCGGTCGGCAATGAGCCAATGCAAGGGTGCCGGCGGCAGGGAGTCGCTGAAGGGGGTGTCCACCAACCGGATGCGGCGCAGGATGGCGCAAGCCTCCTCCACCGTCCGGCAATCGCCCAGCAGACGGGGGATCAGCTCAAACACCGCCAGATTCTCCGCCCCCTCCATGGGCGGAAGATACCGGGCATCGGGGGCGAAGCGCAGTCCGGCTACACACAGCCCGTGTTCGTTGACACCATCGTAGTAGAGGGGATAGCCCTCCACCGTGGCGGCCATCCCTACGAAGGCGTAGTGGGACAGACTGGTCTCTCCGTGCCGGTAGGGCAAGGGGAACCGCCGGGGCGTGACGGTTACCTCCTCTCCGTAACCGTGCTCGTAGTCCAGCGTGCGGCCAAAATACCATTCCTGCGCCCGGTAGGTCAATGCGGTACACATAAGCATCCATCCTTTCGCGCCTATTGTGCCCGTTTTGTAAGCAAAAAAACCGTCCGGGAATCACCCCGGACGGCTACTTTGTTTAAATGTCAGCCAGATAAGCCGCCACCCGGGCGATGGTGCGGTGCATCTCCTCGGCCAGATGGGGCGGGTAATCCTGCCGGACGTTGCATTCCAGCGACAGACAGCCGTCAAAGCCCACATCCCGTAGGCCCTCCTTGAAGTGCTCCCAGTTGACCGAGCCCACGTAAGGGATAGCGTGGGCGTCGTCTCGGGTGTTGTTGTCGTGGACGTGCAGGGCCTTGAGATGCCGGCCACAGCAGCGCACGTAATCCCCCATATCTCCCCGGTACATATTGGCGTGGCCGGTGTCGAGACAGATGGCCAGGTTGGGGAGTGACAGCCGTTCCACAAAGGCGGCGATGCGCTCCACCGGCGAGATGCGCTGGGCCTTAAAGGGCATATTCTCCAGACAAACGGTGACGCCGTGGGGCAGGGCGAAGGCGCACAGCTCTCGGAAGAAGGCTTCGTTCATTTCCTCCGCCTTATCGGCGTCCTCCGGCCCACCGAAGCCGTAGGGCATCACCGGATGCATGATGAGATAGGAGGATCCCAGCGCGGCGGTACCCTTGACTGCTCGGAGACAATGGGCCCATTTGGCCGCCCGCCCCTCCTCGGTGGTGTCGTCGTAGGGCCAGGGGCCGTGCACCTGCCAGGGCAGGATCCCCTCCCGGCGCAGGGCGTCTCCCTCCTGCCGGAGCAGGGTCAGAGCCTGCTCCTCCGCCAGGGTATAGAGGTCCCCCCTGGTGCTGCACAGCCGGCCGTAATCCACGCAACCGTAGCCGTATCGGCGCAGCCGGGCGGTGTCTGTCGAGCCGTCAGCGTTCACGTAGTTACCGGCGGCAATACCGATCTTTAACATCCGATACACCTCACAATATGGTCGGCGTAGTCCCCGGCTACGTTGTGGCCGGTTACTGCCTCGATGCCCTCAAAGAAGGCGTTGGAATTGACCTCGCACAGGAGATAGCCGTCGGGGCCAAACAGCACGTCTACCCCGGCGTAGTCCAGCTCCAGAAGGGTGGCGGCTTTTTCGGCAAGGGCAGCGACCTCGGCCGGCAGGTCGATGGGCTCTCCCCGGCCGCCCAGCTCGATATTGGAGCGAAAGTCGGTGTCCGATACCCGGCGCATGGCGGCAACGGCACGGCCGCCGATGACGATGACCCGAATATCCCGGCCGGCGCTGTGGGCCACGTACTGCTGGTACAGATGCCGCCGGTTGTCTACCGTGCCAACGATGTGCTCCAGCCCCTCCCGGTCGTCCGCCCGGTACACCTGCGCTCCCAGCGAGCCAAGGCACTCCTTGACCACCAAGGGATAGCCCAGGGTGTCCGCTATCCGGTCAAGGAACGCCGGGTCGACCGGCGTACCGGGATAGTAGCACAGGGGGGCCGGCAGGGTGCGCGGCATAGGGATGCCGGCCCCGGCCAGCCGGATAAAGGTCGCCAGCTTATCGTCACAGATCTGGATGGCCTCGTGGCGGTTAAACAGCCGCAGTCCGGCCTTTTCCAGCATCAGAGAGGTGTAGGGGTCCTTGTCGAGATAGATGACAAAGTCGGCCTGCGTCTGCGCCCGGATCTCCCCGGCGGCGGTGATCTCCACCGGCAGCTGCCCGTTGCGCAGGATGTGGGTGGTGACACCACGCTGTGCCAGCTCCTGCTGCAGACGGGCGGCCTGCCCGGACACGGCCTTCATGGACGCATAGGCGTTAAGCAGGATGAGTCCTTTTTTCATTCGCTTACCTCCGCAATGGCGACGTAATGGGTCACACAGTACCAGAAATCCTGCCGGAAAAAGGCTTCCCGGAAGCGGTCCAGCGCCTCCTTGAGCCATTCCCGTTCCTGCCGGATAAAGGCGTTGTCCGGCTGTTTTTCCAGCAGGGCATCCACCCGGTTGAGCCGGAACCCGAAGGCCAGATGGAACAGCATTTCCTTGTACTCGGTGCCCTCTCCGGTGGTGTCGGAGACGGTGTAGATGAGCCGGGGGTTAATATACCCGGCGTGGTACAGCTGATGGTACAGCTTGCGGCCGTTTTCCCGATCGGAGGCGTGGATGAGCTTGTCGTATCGCTCCAGTATCTCGGTTAACAGGGCGCTTTCCGGGTAACACAGCTTGCCTCCATCGTCCGAGCCACGGATGACGATGCGCCCCCGTTCATCAAAGATATCGTACAGCTTGAGGAGCAGCAGATGGGGGTTCTGCAGGTGATGCAGCACCAGGGCGGCAAACACCAGGTCGACAGCGGTCACCCCGGCCTCGGCCATCACCCGGCGGATATCCTCCATCACCGTGTCGGCATTGAGATCCACCACCGCAAAGGTGCATTTATCCCCATAAGGGGCGGCGGCCTGCCGGGCCTTGTCGATGTTGCCGGGATGGATATCCACCCCGATGATCTTGCCCACCCGGGGATCCTCCGCAAACCGGGAAAGGGTCACCTGCCCGTTGCCACAGCCCAGATCGAGGACGGTGGCGTTCTCCTTGCCCTCCAGCGCCTGGTCGATGGCTTGCTTGTCGAGGTTGGTGTAGCTCTCCTGCTGGCGTTGCAGTCGCTCGTTTTCCCCCTTGATGTCGGTGGAATAGGCCACCGCCTCCACGCTGTCGTAGTCCATGCGCCGCTGGGGCTGGAAGTCCCATGCGGCAAAGGTTTGCTCCAGCTTTTCCCAGTCCAGCGCATCCATAAAGGCGTACAGCTGCTCCGGAGGAAAGCTTTCCATCATGCAGTCCAAAATATAGAGAGCGTTGTCGTCCAGAGTGGGGGCCAGCGTCTCGTAAAGGGCCGGCAGGGTGCGGTGCCCGGTGAGCACCGCAAACAAGGGCTTGCGGAATCGCTGGGCGTATTCGGTCTCCATCAGCACCGGCTTGCTGCACAGGGAGTGGGTGCTGAGCACCGACAGGACCCCCTTGCACTTGGCGTTCTGGATGTACCGCCGGGCGTTGAGATCCCATTCCTCCCCATAGCCCATGGCCTTGTCATATACCAGGTTGTAGCCCTTGAGGTCAAAGGCCGCCAGCAGTCCCTCAATATCATCCTTGTGGGAGTAGCTGACAAACACGTAATCTTGGTTGCGGTCATTCATGCACGTCACCTCGTCACAAGCATAGCATACCCCACGCCAAAAAGCAAGGCGCAAAAATGGGTTGCACACCGGGCAACAGTGTGCTATAATAGTCAAGTTGTGATTTTATTGACAAAGGAAGCGTAATCATTATGGCTACAAGAGAGACCTTGCGCAACGTCGCCATCATTGCCCACGTTGACCACGGCAAGACCACCCTGGTGGATCAGATGCTGCGGCAAAGCGGCATTTTTCGCCACAACGAGCAGGTGGCGGAACGGGTGATGGATTCCGGCGACCTGGAACGGGAACGGGGCATCACCATCCTTTCCAAGAACACCGCCGTTATGTACGGCGATACCAAGATCAATATCGTGGACACCCCCGGTCACGCCGATTTCGGCGGCGAGGTGGAGCGCATCCTGCTGATGGTGGACGGCGTTCTTCTGCTGGTGGATGCCTTTGAGGGGTGCATGCCCCAGACCCGGTTTGTGCTCAAAAAAGCCTTGAGCCTGGGCAAGCGCCCGGTGGTGGTGGTCAACAAGATCGACCGCCCCGGTGCCCGTCCTGCCGAGGTGGTGGATGAGGTGCTGGATCTGTTTATCGAGCTGGGTGCCGACGATGACCAGCTGGAGTTTCCGGTGGTGTACGCCTCCGGTCGGGACGGCTACGCCTCGCTGGATCCTGCCGCCCGGGAGGGGGATATGTCCCCCTTGTTTGAAGCCATCCTGCAGTATGTGCCAGCCCCCGAAGGGGAGCCGGATGGCCCCACCCAGATCCTTTTCTCTAACATCGACTACGACGACTACACCGGCCGCATCGGCGTGGGTCGGGTGGAACGGGGCACGGTGCATACCGGTCAGTTTCTCACCCTCTGCCGCCGGGACGGCACCACCGCCGGCGCACGCATCGGCAAGCTGTATCAGTATGAGGGCCTGCACCGGGTGGAGTGCGAAAGCGCCGCCCTGGGCGACCTGATCGCGGTGACCGGCATCACCGATCTGAACATCGGGGAGACCGCCTGCGACCCGGAGCATGTGGAGGCCCTGCCCTTTGTGCGCATCGACGAGCCTACCATTTCCATGAACTTTCTGGTCAACAACTCCCCCTTTGCCGGGCAGGAGGGTAAGTTTGTCACCTCCCGTAACCTGCGTGACCGCCTGTTCAAGGAGCTGCAGACCAACGTGAGTATGCGTGTGAGAGAGACTGACACCACCGATGCTTTCGAGGTGTCGGGACGTGGCGAGCT
>SVPB01000074.1 GCA_015066065.1 Oscillospiraceae bacterium
GCGCTGCAGCACTTCGGGGGTATCCCCCGGCAGCACCTCTACCGCCTTTTGCAGCAGGATCTCGCCTCCATCGGGGATCTCGTTAACAAAATGCACCGTAGCACCGGTGACCTTGACCCCCTTGGCAAGGGCGGCCTCATGCACACGCAGGCCATAGAACCCCTGTCCGCAGAAGGAGGGGATCAGGGAAGGGTGCACGTTAAGGATGCGTCGGTCGTACCGGGAGGTAAACCGTTCGCTGAGGATGCTCATAAAACCGGCCAGCACAATCAGGTCGATATGGGCTTGCTCCAAAGCCGCCACAATGGCGTCTTCAAAGGCCTCCTGACTGCCGCACTCCTTGCGCAGGATGGTGCAGGTGGGGATACCGGCGGTGCGTGCCCGTTCCAGCGCATAGGCGTCCGCCTTGTTGGCGATGACCAGCGCCAGCTCACCGCTGTGGATGGTACCGGCGCTGACGGCGTCAATGATGGCCTGCAGGTTGGTGCCGCCGCCGGACACCAGCACTGCTACCCTTGCCTTGCTCACAGGATCACCTTGTCGTCCGAACGGACGATGGTGCCGATCACGTAGGCGTCGTCACCGTGCGCCTTGAGGATCTCCAGTGCCTTATCCACGTCGGCAGGAGCGACCACGATGCTCATGCCCACACCCATGTTATAGGTGTTGTACATATCCCGTTCGGGGATGTTGCCCCATTTGGCAATGAGGTCGAAGATGGGCAGGACCCGGATCGCTGTCTTGTCGATCTTGGCACCCAGACCGTCGGGGATGGAACGGGGAATGTTCTCGTAAAAGCCGCCGCCGGTGATGTGGGAGATCCCCTTGACCTTCACCTCGTCCAGCAGTGCCAGCACGCTCTTGACGTAGATACGGGTGGGGGTCAGCAGTGCCTCGGCAATGGTCTTGCCGTCCAGCTCCTCCCGGGGCAGGTACAGCTCCGGGTTGTTGTGATCGATATCAAACACCTTTCGGCAAAGGGAAAAACCGTTGGAATGGATTCCGGTAGAGGGCAGAGCGATGACCACGTCTCCCTCGGCCATGGTGGTGTTGTCGATGATCTTGGCCTTGTCCACGATACCGGTGCAATAGCCGGCCAGATCGTAGTCCTCCACGGGCATCAGACCGGGATGCTCGGCGGTCTCACCGCCAATGAGGGCGGCGCCGGACTGCACACAGCCCTCCGCCACACCGGCCACGATCTGGGCGATCTTTTCGGGCACGTTCTTGCCGCAGGCGATGTAGTCCAGGAAGAACAGGGGCTTAGCACCACAGCAGATGATGTCGTTGACGCACATGGCGACGGCATCGATGCCGATGGTATCGTGCTTGTCCATGAGAATGGCGAGCTTCACCTTGGTGCCGCAGCCATCGGTGCCGGAGACCAGCACCGGCTGGCTGATGCCGGTCAGATCCAGGCCAAAGCAGCCGCCGAAGCCGCCCACGTCATCCAAGCACCCCTCATTCTTGGTGCGGTTGATATGCTGTTTCATCAGTTCCACCGCCTTGTAGCCGGCGGTAATATCCACGCCGGCCGCGGCGTAGCTGTCGGATCTTGAATTCTCGTGCATGGTGGTAACCCCTTTCTTATTCCTTGCCGTTCCAGCAGTAGGTGCATAGTTTACAAGGGGGCAGGCCGATGGCCTTGATGACCCCTTCCAGTGATTGAAATTCCAGCGACCCCAGATGCAGCTTTTCTGCCAGGGTGGTGCGCAGACGGCGTCCCCGTTCGGTGGTACCGTCGCTGTACTCGTCTATGTGGTTAAAGCCTTCTTCCCCTTCCAGCTCCAGGATGGTCTTGCGAGCGATGAGGTCCAGCTCATTATTGCTGCGGGAGAAGTTGAGGTATTTGCAGTTGAACATGATGGGGGGGCAGGCAGAACGCATGTGCACATTCTTGGCACCGCTGTCGTAGAGGAAATCCACCGTCTCCTTCAGCTGGGTGCCCCGGACGATGGAATCGTCCACCAACAGCAAGCTCTTATCCTGGATAAGCTCCGGGACCGGGATCTGCTTCATCTTGGCAATGCGGTTGCGGTCACTCTGCTTGTTGGGGGTAAAGCTTCGGGACCAGGTGGGGGTGTACTTGATGTACGCCCGGGCAAAGGGCAGGTGGCTGGCGTTGGCGTAGCCGATGGCGTGAGGGGTACCGCTGTCCGGCATGCCGCAGACGTAATCCACCCCATCACAGTTGCCCATGTCGGTATCGTGCTGGGACATGATCTCGCCGTTGCGGTAGCGCATCAGCTCCACGTTGACCCCCTCGTAGGAGGAGGTGGAATAGCCATAGTAGCTCCACAGGAAGGCGCACATCCGCATCTCCTTGCCGGGAGCAACAAGCTGTTCCACCCCGTTCAAGGTGACGTGGACGATCTCACCGGGCCCCAGTTCTCGCTCGTCGGCAAAGCCCAACTTCTGGTGGGCGAAGGACTCAAAGGACACGCTGTAGCCATCCTCCCGGCGGCCGATCCACATCGGCAGACGTCCCAGCCGGTCACGGGCCGCAATGAGGGAGCCGTCATCCGTCAGGATAAGGATGCAGGCAGAGCCATCGATGGTCTCCTGCACGAACCGGATGCCTTCAGCAAAGTTGCTCTTGAGGTTGATGAGAGAACCCACCAGCTCGGTGACGTTGACCGCCCCACCGGTCATGGCGTCAAAGTGACCGCCATCCGCCAGATAGGTGTCCACCAGCTTGTCCGCATTGTTGATAGCGCCGGTCACGCAGATGGCATACGTCCCCATCTTGGAACGGATGAGCAGGGGTTGGGGATAGTAGTCGCTGATACAGCCGATGGCAGAGGTGCCCTGCATCTCATCAAATACGTGCTCAAACCGGGTGCGGAACGGGGAATTCTCGATATTGTGAATCTCTCGCTGCAGGCCGATAGCTTTATCATATACGGCGATGCCGGCGCGACGGGTTCCCAGATGGGAATGGTAGTCGGTACCAAAGAATACATCCTCCAGACAATCCTGCCGGGAAACGATCCCAAAATAACCTCCCATGGTGATCTCCTCTCTTGAAATCAGGGATAAAAAATGGTGTCAAGTCAGCACGAAAGGCCGACGGGTGTCGATACCCCGTCAGCCTTCGGTAAAGGTCTTAGGCAAAAAACAGCTTGTTGAGGGTCATGGGATCCACGTAAGTGCCATCCTTGTACACCCGCATGTTGCCGGAGGCGATCTCATCGATGAGCATCACACGCCCCTGGGAATCGTAGCCGAACTCAAACTTAATATCATACATATCGAGGCCCTTCTCCTTGAGGTCGTCGGCCACGATCTTGGTGATCTTCTGGGTCATGTCCTTGAGGTCATCGTACTGCTGAGAGGTCATGACGCCCAGATCCACCAGACCATCCTTGGTGACCAGCGGATCGCCCTTCTCGTCGTTTTTGAAGGTGGTCTCCACGTAAGCAGGGAGATCCTGTCCCTCTTCGCAGTAGTCGCTGTAGCGGCGATAGAAAGAGCCGACGGCCTTGTACCGGCAGATAACCTCCAGACCCTTGCCAAACACCTTGGCCGGCAGCACCTCCATGGTGGTGTTGTTGAGGTCAGCACTCACATAGTGGGTGAGGATGCCGGCGGCATTGATCTTCTCAAAGAAGTAGATGGACATGCGCAGGTTGACATCGCCCACGCCCTCAATGGTCAGACCGACGGCATTTTCGCCGGGATCAAACACACCATCCTTACCGGTGCAATCGTCCTTGAACTTCAGCAGGTAGTTGCCGTTGTCCAGAGCAAATACATCCTTGGTCTTGCCGGTGTACACGAGTTTCTTTTCCATAGTTGATCGACTCCTTATATGTAAAATAGGGGGATTTTAAAGCTGTTGCATGACGGCGGCATCCTTCTCCAGCACCTTGGCGGCATCGGAAGCACGCTTATCATCCAGGCGGCGGGCCAGATCAGCATCCTCCACCGCCAGGATCTGGGCGGCCAGCAGGGCGGCGTTGCCGCCTCCGTTGATGGCCACGGTGGCCACCGGAATGCCGGTGGGCATCATGACGGTGGACAGCAGGGCGTCCATGCCGTCCAGCACCGAGGACTGACAAGGGATACCGATGACCGGCAGGGTGGTGTTAGCCGCAATGGCGCCGGCCAGATGGGCGGCCATACCGGCGGCGGCGATCAGCACGCCAAAGCCGTTGTCCCGGGCGGCCAGAGCGAAGTCCCGCGCCTCTACCGGCGTACGGTGGGCGGAATAGATATGTACCTCAAAGGGGATCTCCAGCCCTTTGAGCGTATCGGTGGCCTTACGGATGATGGGCAGATCGCTGTCGCTGCCCATGATGATACCTACTTTTTTCATACGGATGACCTCCCAAAAAAGATAAAAGGGCGCACTTGGATGACTGACATTCAAGCGTGCCCAGACGGTCGGCATGGGGCAATGGCCCCTTCACGTTTCCTGTTCCTCTGTGGTGCTCCACAAACTTCCGTCAGTCGCAGAAAACGAACAAATTTTATGGGTTTATTTTATCACAAAAACCCGGTTTCTGTCAAGGTGCGAACGCATATTTTTACGCTTTCTACATAATAGCCAAAACAAGCGGGACACGCTGTGTCCCGCTTGTTGTTTTGACGGATTTTACTTGATCGCGACGCCCTTCTCCTTCTGGATAACGTCGTGGGCACCGCCCTCCACGATGGAGGTGGCAGATACCAGGGTGAGCTTGGCGTTTTTCTGCAGCTCGGGGATGCTCAAAGCACCGCAGTTGCACATGGTGGAGCGCACCTTGGACAGGGACAGCGCCACGTTATCCTTGAGAGATCCGGCGTAGGGCACGTAGGAGTCCACGCCCTCCTCAAAGCTGAGCTTCTTATCGCCGCCCAGATCGTACCGCATCCAGTTACGGGCACGGTTGGAGCCCTCGCCCCAGTACTCCTTGTAGTAGGTGCCGCCGATATTCACCTTGTTGGTGGGACTTTCGTCAAACCGGGCAAAGTAGCGGCCCAGCATGACGAAGTCAGCGCCCATGGCCAGCGCCAGGGTGATGTGGTGGTCGTACACGATACCGCCGTCGGAGCAAACAGGCACGTACACACCGGTCTCCTCGAAGTACCGGTCACGCTCGGCGCACACCTCGATGAGTGCGGTAGCCTGACCGCGGCCGATGCCCTTGGTCTCACGGGTGATGCAGATGGAGCCGCCGCCGATGCCCACCTTGATGAAATCTGCACCGGCTTCTGCCAGGAACCGGAAGCCATCGGCATCCACCACGTTGCCGGCGCCCACCTTAACGGTGTCACCGTAACGACTGCGGATCCAGTCGATGGTGCGCTTCTGCCATTCGGAGAAGCCCTCGGAGGAGTCGATGCACAGCACGTCTGCTCCGGCCTCTACCAGCGCCGGCACACGCTCGGCGTAGTCACGGGTGTTGATACCGGCACCCACCACGTACCGCTTGGAGGCGTCCAGCAGCTCGTTGGGGTTCTGCTTGTGCTTTTCGTAGTCCTTACGGAACACGAAGTACACCAGCCGGCCTTCCTCGTCCACGATGGGCAGGGAGTTGAGCTTGTTGTCCCAGATGATGTCGTTGGCTTCCTTAAGGGTGGTGCCTTCCTTGGCGATCACCAGCTTGTCCAGAGGGGTCATGAACTCCTTGACCTTGACGGCCGGGTCCATACGGGTGACACGGTAGTCACGGCCGGTGACGATGCCTACCAGCCGTCCGTCGGCGGTGCCGTCCTCGGTAACCGCCACGGTGGAATGGCCGGTCTGCTCCTTGAGAGCAATGACATCGGCCAGGGTATCCTCCGGGCTTAGGTTGGAATCGCTTTTAACAAAGCCGGCCTTGTAGTTTTTGGCACGGGCGACCATGGCGGCTTCATCCTCCACCGACTGGGAGCCGTAGATGAAGGACACACCGCCCTCGGTGGCCAAGGCCACCGCCAGACGGTCACCGGAAACCGACTGCATGATGGCGGAGACCATGGGAATGTTCATGGTGATAGCGCTCTCCTCGCCCCGACGGTACTTGACCAGAGGGGTCTTCAGAGATACGTTTGCCGGGATGCACTCGCTGGAAGAGTAGCCCGGGATCAGCAGATATTCGTTAAAGGTATGGGAGGGTTCGTTAATAAAAATGGCCATGGTGTATCCTTCCTTTCATTAATTAGCCTTGGTTTCACAGTAAAGACACCGGTACACTTTGTTTTCCCGGTCGGTCAGCTTAAACACGTGCGCCAGCTCCTGCTCGCAGGAGGTGATGCACCGGGGATTCTTGCACTTGATGACATTTTGGAGGAGGAGGGGCATGTCAATGGTCTTTTTTTCCACCAGCACCCCATTCCGGATGACGTTGACGGTAGCGCCCGGATCCACATAGCCGATGATGTCCAGATTGACCGGAATATCCGCATCGATTTTGATGATATCCTTGCGCTGCATCTTTTTGCTGCCCACGTTCTTGATAAGGGCCACCGAGCAGTCCAGGTTTTCCAGCTCCAGCAGTTCATACAGCCGCATACCGCAACCGGCGGTGATGTGGTCGATGACCACGCCGTTATGGATGGAATCTACGTTCATACCTTTGCCTCCTCCAGCAGTTTGAGGATCAGCGCCATGCGCATATACTTGCCGTTGAGCACCTGCTTAAAGTAGCAGGCACGGGGATCGTCGTCGATGGCGACGCTGATCTCGTTGACACGGGGCAGGGGATGCATGATGCACAGATCCGGCTTGGCGTTTTCCAGCTTTTTGGGCTGGAGAATATAGCTGTCCTTGAGCCGCAGGTAATCCTCCTCGTTGAAGAACCGTTCCCGCTGTACCCGGGTCATATACAGGATATCCAGCTCCGGCATCGCGCCCTCCAGATCGGTGGTCTGGACGTAGGGGATGTTGTTTTTCTGCAGCACGTCCTTTTTAATATAGCTGGGAAGCTTGAGCTCCTCGGGAGAGATGAGCACCACCTTGATGCCGGTATACCGGGAAAGGGCGTTGATG
>SVPB01000075.1 GCA_015066065.1 Oscillospiraceae bacterium
CGAAGATACACGCTCCGATCCGTTGTCACCGTCATTCGTCTTCTTTTAACTGAAGGGATGAGAAATCCAAGCCGGCCTTGTCGAAGGTATGACCATCTTGTACATCAGCCGACACAACAACTGGGAGTTCGTCTACCGGTTCAACGGGAGCAGCAATGGGGGGTTGCGCCGGTGCAGAGTCTTCCTCTTCTGTCTTCGGCTGTTCCTCGGCCGGTTTTTCCTCTTCCCCTTCCAGAACACCGATCAAGGTCAGGTGCTCCCGATACACCGCCATTAAACGGGACTTAAAAGCCGCTACCTCACCCTTGATGCGCGCTAATTCCGCCTTTTCGTCGGCAATTTCTTTCTCAGCGATTTCTTTAAGCTGAGCAGCTTCTTCGTGTGCCTGCGCTATGATCTCCTCCGCCTTACCGTTCGCTTCATTGATGACCGCATCGCTCATCTTCTGCGCACTGACCAAAGCGGTACGGATGCTATCCTCTCGGTTGCGATATTCGACGATGGATTCTGCGAGGACCTGCATCTTGCGCTCGTTTTCCTCATTCGTCTGCGCCAAGGAAGCCACCGTTTCCGCGCAATCATCCAAGAAAGCGTCCACCTCAGCCGTTTTGTAACCACCAAGCGACTTGCTAAACTTAACGTCCCGAATATCCTGTGCCGATACCATGACATTCATCCTTTCATTATACATACTTCCGAGCTGCAAAATGCAGTCTACCCTTCTTCGTTTCGGGGCCAATCTCATCCACGATGAAGCGACCATGGCCACGTACCGATAGCACCGTGTCGGGTTTAACCGTTATTGACACGGATGTCGCCACACGGTGGTTTACGCTGACAGATTCTGTCCGAATTAACACAGAAGCCTGTTCCCTTGAGCAGCGGATTAACGCTTTCACCACCGCATCTAACCGGGGAGACGATACCGTGTCGCGCAGAGGAACGAAGGTATGCGCAAGTGGCAACTCTCCTGCGTAGTCACGAACAATGCGAACGCCCTCACCGCCGATCTTGTCGATCTGCTCACATAGATAGGTAGTTACATCCTCCTTGAGAAAAGCGACCGTGTACCCTTCGCCGCACAAGATATCTCCTATCGCTTCACGTCGAACGCCCTGTGACATAAAAGTCCCCAAAAAATCCCGGTGCGACAAAGAACGTTCTTTTCGATAAAAGAAAGCAACTGTTTCGATAGGAAACAGCGCGGTGTCCGGCTCCATATAAGACGGAAAGACGCCGAGGAAACAACGCTCAGCGTCTTTGTAACCGCCATATAACCGCCATTTAACGTACGGACGGTTCTGCAGAGTGCGCAAAACCGTGGCCTGCTCACCCTCGTCCAGAAAGCCGAGAAAGTGAGCATAGCCACGCTTGTCGCAAAGATCCACGGTGTCCTCTATGCGGGATACCAGCATGATCTCGTCCATGTTGTCTTAAAAATAGAGACCGTTGTTCTCCAGCTCGTCCAGCAGATCGCCCATCAAGCCCACGTTGTAGGGGGTAATGATAAAGGTGCAGTTAGCCACTTTCTTGATCTGGCCGTCGTTGGCATAAGCCACGCCGCTAAGGAAGTCAAGAATACGGCGAGCTACGTCCTTATTAGCGGATTCCAGATTGAGGACAACCGTACGCTTCGCATTGAGGTGGTCGGCCACCGTGCTGGCATCATCAAAGCGCTCCGGCTTGACCAGAACCACCTGCAGCTGAGCAGTGGCGTGAATGTTAACAACCTTATTGCCGCGCTTTGACTCGCCGGCGTCATCCGCCTTCTTCACAAAGCTCTCGTCCGCTACGATATCCTCATCTTCCAGGGCCTCCGGATCGGGACCAAAGATCTTACCGATGAAACTCATAATATATACCTCCTAAAGTTAATACTGTCTTCTGCCAAAGATAGCGGAGCCAACACGTACGATGGTAGCGCCTTCCATAACGGCTTCTCTATAATCACCGGACATGCCCATAGAAAGCTCCAGCATATCTATATTATCTAACTTTTTTGCCCCAATGTCAACAAACAGTTGGAACATTTTTGAAAAAACATGCCTTTTTTCATATTCTGTGCGCAAAATCGGCGGTACTGTCATCAATCCGCGCACATGAATGCCGGAAAAATTATGTATTTCGTGCAATAGACGTTCCAGCTCATCTGCAGCAACACCGGACTTGGATGCTTCATTCTCCATATTGACTTCCACCAAAATCGGTGTCGTTATCCCAGCTTGCAGACTGCGATCGGATATGGCTTTTGCCACCTTCACGCTGTCCACAGACTGAATCATGGATACCTCACCCACAATCTGTTTGACCTTATTGGTCTGCAGATGGCCAATAAGATGCGCCTCTACTCCGTCTAGTGTTAGGTACGGCTTCTTTTCCAGAAACTCCTGCACTCGGTTTTCGCCTATACAACGAACGCCTAATGCAATCGCTTGGTTGATCCTCTGCGGCTCCACCGTCTTGGTCACCGCCTGCAGCATCACTTGACGGGCGTCTCGTCCAACAGCGTTACATGCACTTTCAATAGTCTCTCGGACAAGGGTGAGATTTCCTTCCAGAATAGGATCAATGGATGATCTTTCCTTCATACAATCCTCTCCCCTCCACAATGATGTCATCGTACAGTCTGAGATAACCACTCTCCTCTGTGCGAGCACAAATCACGTAATCTGCCGGTTCGCTGTAAATCTGATCAATCTTACGGAAGCTGACCACATTACCGGTACGTATGTAAACGCCGGCCTGCATATCCTCGTTAATGACCACCGCCCGTTTGGGCACCTTAAGGCCGGTATGCCGCACCAGCTGTATCTCTACCGTCTCGTTACGGATGGTGGACAGTGCCTCCGACATATAAGCGCACCGAAAGACAACAGCCAGGTTCCCTGAACTGTCCTTGCGGCAGGAGGATACCGTTACCGGTATCTCATCCTCTGTCACAAAGGACATACGTAACGATAAGCTGCTCCCTACAGATAGAGCATTATAATAGCTTTCGGGGACGATGCAACCCATATACCATTCATAGCCACTGACGATCTTGCCTCCGGAGGAACCGGTAGCAGATGGCTTCGCCTCCAATAATGCACGCATCTCTTCCACCGATAGACTGGTAGGATCCACCTGCGCCAGCATGCTTTCATACCCATCGATACGATCAGCGAAATAGCCAGCTACCGGAGCGGTTATGCGAGAGGTTGCCTTATGATACTGCTGTGCCAAGGCATCCCGTTCAGCCTTAAGGTGCGCAATCCGATCGGTCAGATCCACCGGATTGCCGGTGATAATCTGCTTTTTACTAAGCAAGGACAGCAAATCGGATTTACTCTGCTCCGCCACCGTGTACTTACCATCCTCCACATCCGTCACAAAGCTGTTGACGGTAGAAAGCAACTGAGAGTTGATTAAATCCAACGATAAATGCTCGGTAGAATTATCCATGTTGATGGCACGCAGAGCTGCAATCTGCTCGTCAATAGCTGTGATCTGCTGCTCTAAAATACCATCATTTTGAGATGGATATACAGAGGCAATCACGCCGCCCTTAGACACACGGGTGCCACTCTCGACGGAATAGAAGGTGTGACCGTTGTTAACGACGGGAATCAACGTTTCAGACCGAAAAACAAGTCCCTTGGTTTCAACCGATTCATACACGCTGTGTTCAACAGCCAGCTCGGTCGTTACGGAATCAAAGATACTCCGGTACACCTGAAAACCAACGTATACCAGCAAAGCCATAATCAAAACGGCCGAGAGTATGCGATATGATTTATCTTTCTTCGTTGTTGCCATCTCTCAACCTCCTAACAAAGTCATTATAAGCGCTAATTGCCGCTTGTGTCAGGGCTGCGTGATCTTCATACTCATCCACATACAAGGTCGCGGCAGCCGTCATACGGCGAAACCAGGAAAGCTGTCTTTTAGCGTAATGCCGCGTTTGTATCTTAAGGTCTTGCACAGCCTGCTCAAGGCTGATCTTTCCCTCCAAATATGGAAGTAATTCCTTATAGCCAATCGCCTGCAACACGGTAGCATCCTTGGATTGCATTAAAACGGTTCTCGCTTCTTCCAGCAGACCGGAATCCAGCATCCGATCAACCCGTTGCTCGATACGACGGTACAGCACATCACGATCCCGGAAATTCAGCACAATCAGGCAACCAACATACGGAGAAGGACAAGCATGGGACAGCTCTTCCTGCTGTGCCATGGTTCGCCCGGTGCTGTAATAAACCTCCAGCGCCCGAACAATACGGTGCACATCGTTTGGATGCAGACGAGAGGCCGTGGCGGCATCAATCGCCGCCAGTTCCTCTAACAACACCTGCCCGGATTCACTTTCCGCACGTTGCAGCAGACGAGCACGCAGCTCTGCGTTATCCGCTTGTTCCAAAAGCTGACGATTCTCCATGAAGGACTGAATATACAATCCGGTACCGCCACACATCACCGGAAGACGTCCCCTGGAAAGCACATCGGCAAACACAGCCGATGCATCCTCCATATAGCGTGCTACACTGTACTTCTCATTCAAAGGCAAAAAGCCCAACAGATGATGAGGGACCTCTTGCATTTCAGAAATCAAAGGACGGGCGGTGCCAATATGTACCGTATCGTAGATCTGCATAGAGTCGGCAGAGACAACCTCTCCGCCCATGGCCTTTGCCACTTGGATGGCCAGATCCGATTTACCGGAGGCCGTAGGACCGGCTATAATGGGATAAATCGGGCGGCTATCCATGGCAAAGACAACTCCTCTCACGGTTATTGAATACGACCAAACTCTTTTTCCAGTTCACGCCGGGTCATTTCGATACAAACAGGTCTCCCATGGGGACAGTAACGCACGGCATCGTCCCACAAAGCACGACGCGCCAGCTCTTCCAGCTCGGCAGGTTGACTGCTGTCACCAGCCTTGGTGGCCGCCCGGCAGGCAGAGGAATGGTAGATCCACTCCAGCTTAGCAGGGGCAACACGATGGGTACCATCGGCCAAGCCAGAGGCAATCTCTCGCAGAGTGCCCTCCACATCTTCCCCGGATAACATCAGAGGGAATGACCGTACCAATACGGTGCTCTCTCCAAAATCCTCCAGGGCAATACCGGCCTTTTTCAGTAATTCCAGATTTTCTATCACAGCCGTATGTTCGTCACGACTCAGGGTGACCGATACAGGAGCTAACAGCATCTGCTCATCAGCACGCTCGTTTTGAATCAAGGAGTTATAGAGAATTCTTTCGTGGGTAGCGTGCTTATCAATGATGTACAAGCTCTCCCCCATTTGGGCTAAAATATAGGTGGAAAACAACTCGCCCAGTACACGGATCGGTGGTTTCTCGGACGGCAATACCGACTGCTGCTCCGGCTGATCCGGCTCCTCTGGCGCCAAAGTCTGACAAGCAACGACGGGAGGTTTCTTCTCCTGAGAGACAGCTCTATACGGCGTTGCCCCCTTAAACAGAGGCTCATCCGCAAGCGCCACCTGCTGTGTCGGTCTATCGTCCACCGACAGATTGAGAAAGGAAGGAGCTGCCACCCTTACCGGCGGCGTTACAGGCACAATCGGCTTAGCGGTCGTTCCAACGGTCGGCGGTGCAGACGAAGTTTTAGTGGGAGAAATCGTCGGCGGTTGCGGCTTAGGTGCTGACTTATGCATCTCATCCAGATGAATCTGATGCACCCGGTCGCCGGATTCGATCGCCGAACGAACCGCATAGAACACCGCATCAAACACCGGCTTTTCATTAATAAAACGCACCTCTATCTTGGCGGGGTGCACATTGGCATCCACCGTCTCCGCCGGAAGCTGCAGGCAAAGCACGCACGTGGGAAACTTGCCCACCATCATGACGCCTTTATAGGCTCTCTCCATGGCTACCATGGCCGTCTGGGTCTTCACATAACGTCCGTTAATGAAGAAGTGCTGCATGCTTCTGTTCTGACGACAGGCTTCCGGCTTACAAATATAGCCGGTCACAGTAACACCGCCCATGCAGTAGTCAACCGGAATAAGCCCAGAAGCAAACGCCTTCCCGAAAACGGCATGAATACATTTGAACAGATCCCCATCACCCGGCGTCTGCAGCTCTGTGCGTCCGTTGCGGATAAACCGCACGGCTATCTCCGGGTGCGAGAGCGCCAAACGCTCCACGACACCGGCTACCGCATTTCCTTCGCTGACGTCTTTTTTGAGGAATTTCATACGGGCAGGGATGTTGTAGAACAGATCTTCGATCTCAAAGGTGGAGCCTTCAGCGCACCCCTCATCCTCCAGCAGAATTTCCTCACCGCCATGAATCTCATATCGTGTACCTACCATTTCACCGGCGGCGCAGGTCATTAAACGAACCCGTGCTACCGCCGCAACGGAAGCAAGAGCTTCGCCACGAAAGCCGAGGGTCAGGATGCCGTTAAGGTCGGCCTCCTCACGGACCTTGCTGGTGGCGTGACGCAGAAAAGCGGTGGGAACATCCTCACGGGGAATACCGCAGCCATCGTCTGTAATACGCATATAGGTAACGCCGCCATCACGGATCTCCACCGTCACATGACGGGCGCCGGCATCAATAGAGTTTTCCATCAGTTCCTTTACAACGGATGCCGGACGTTCCACCACCTCTCCGGCGGCGATGAGCTCAGCGACGTGCTTGTCCAACACGTGAATCTTAGCCACAGTTTTCCCTCCTTAACAATTTAATAAGTAGCCGCTTCCTTAACCAGCTCATACAGCTCTTGCAACGCTTCAATAGGCGTCAGCACATTGACATCCAGCGCTTTCA
>SVPB01000076.1 GCA_015066065.1 Oscillospiraceae bacterium
AGCGTATCGGCAAAGGTAGTCGTGGTTATACAAAAGGATCACGGTCATGTCACATACAAGATTATTACGGTATATCCCGATTAAGGAGGCTTTTATGAAAGAATTAGATGTAGTTCGATTGATTCAAAAGTTCAAAGGGTTGCCGGTAGGCACAGAAGGAACCATCGTCCACAAATACGATGACTCGATGTATGAGGTCGAGTTTTTCAGCAAAGACGGTGATACACTTGATGTAGTTACTACGCCTATAAGCGCAATTCAACTCATTAAATCATATAAATAAAAAAACACCAAGAAACTACGCCAATAGCTTCTTGGTGCATGTGATATGCTAAAGCACACCACTTAACCGTAGTTTTATTATACCACAGAGTTGCAAAAATGCAACACGTTTTTTGAAAAAGCTCAAAAAACGTGTTACACTTTTTCTTTGTCTACTGCGGGGCAAAATTTGTTTCGCGAAAGACCTTGACTTTTGGGGCGGGCAGAGTTACCATACAGACGAAAGAAGGATAGAAAATGAAAGTTAAATATATAAGCGAAACGGATATATCGCTCACAAACGGGCAAATATATGAAGTCATTGCCATTGAACAAACCTATTACAGAATCGTTGATAATACCGGCGAGGATTACTTATATCCACCCGAAGAATTTGAAATTATTGAGAAATGAAAACACCTCGGATGCGGCTTAAAGCTGCATTCGGGGTGTTTTCCTTGACCACAGTTTATCCCACATTCACGCACGGAGCACACGGAAACAGTGGAGGTAAGAGCGCCGGAAAGGATGTGTTTCCGAGCGAAAAGGGGCGGAAACGCCCGGAAATAAGCGGAAACAGGTACTCCGGTTTTCTTTGGGACCATCAGGCCGCAGGTTCGATCCCTGTCACTCGGACCAAAAAGCCGCTGGAATCAATGGATTCCAGCGGCTTTTTTCTTTGATGGCGGCGAGGCAAGGGGTGTCGTGGGCGCTGCTTTGGCTAGGTGGGTGCATATCCGTCGCTGTGTTGGTAAAAATAACGTATATCAAACAAATGGAGGTAGTGCCATGTTCAAACACGAAAAGATGTTGTTTCATCCCGTCGAGGTGGAGAGACCCAATCCGCAGTATGCGGTGCTTTTGCAGGAACAGTTGGGCGGTGGAAACGGCGAATTGAAGGCGGCCATGCAGTATATGTCCCAGAGCTTTCGAATCAAAGACCCCGAGATCAAGGATCTGTTCCTTGACATTGCGGCGGAGGAGCTGGGGCACATGGAGATGGTGGCGCAGACCATCAACCTCTTAAACGGTCACGACGTGGATGCTACAAAGGTGCCCTGCGGTGAGATCCAGTCCCATGTTCTGCTTGGTCTTAACCCCGGGCTGATCAATGCGTCGGGTTATTCCTGGACCGGCGATTACGTGACGGTGACCGGCGATCTGTGCGCCGACCTGCTCAGTAACATCGCCTCCGAACAGCGTGCCAAGGTGGTTTACGAATACCTTTACCGCCAGATCGACGATAAAAAGGTGCGTGAAACCATTGATTTTCTCCTGAATCGCGAGGAGGCCCACAACCAAATGTTCCGTGATGCCTTTAACAAGGTGCAGAACTCCGGTTCTAACCGTGATTTCGGCACCACCAAGGCCGCAAAAATGTATTTCTCCCTGTCGGATCCCGGCCCCAACGCATTTGCCACGGGGGATGCCAAGCCTGTTTCCTTTGAATAAAAACAATGCGCAACGACGCTTAAGGATCGTATCCTAGCGTCATGCGGAGCGATGCACTGTGTGGTGCATCGCTCTTTTTTATGCTTATGCCGTCTGCGTGACGGGTGGTCAAAAAGTGCGGAACGCCTTGACCCAACGGCTGTAACGGAGTATAATGAGACCCACAAGGACGTGGAGGAGGAATGATTTTGAAACAATTGGAATCCAAAAAGGCCAAGCGGATCTTAGCGCTGGTGCTGGCCGGCGTGGTGCTTCTGTCCAGCGTGGCCGGGTGCTTTATGCTGCTGCGGCAGCCGGCAGGGGTGGTGGAGGATACCACCCCGGCAGGCCTGGCGCAGGCACCGGAAGCCACCGGCGGCAACGGGACACGCAAGGAGCCGCAAGCGGTCATCAGCAATAGTGTGACCATGTTTCAGGAGGATAAGGCGGCCGCTATCAACGCCGCCATCCAGACCTGTAAGGGCAGCTCTCTGGGCATGCACATGACCGTCAAAAGCGGCACGCCGCTGGACTCTCTGGGCATGGGAGACATCTTCTTCCTGGACGGGTCGGCCGCCACGCCGCTGGGAGAGCCGTACTTTGGCAAGGTCAGCTCCATCAAGACGCAAAACGGCACCACCTTCCTGACGGTGGAGCCGCCCATGGTGGATGAGGTGTTTGACGTGCTGACCTTCAGCACCGAAAACATGATGGATGGCGCCCAAGCCACCATCGAGACCTTGGAGGGGGTGCAGGTCACCCAAGGGGGCACCCTCATCAGCGGCACACCGGCCGCCACGCCTCCGGCGGCCACCCCCACCGCTTCCCCCAGCGCCACCTCTCTGGCCTCTCCCCTGGCCAACGCCAAGCCGGTGACCCTCAACCAGACGGTGACCAAGGACGAGATGGTGGACTTTTCCACCGTGGAGCAGGGAAAGGGCAACACCTGGAGCTTTGATCCCAAGGAACGGCTGGAGATCAAGGTCGAGGTCGACCTGATGGAGGCCTACAACAAGCTGGCCGGCAAGGAAGAAAAGAAGCCTACCACCAACCAGACCGGCTCGCCTGCCGATGCGGTGACGGTGACAGCCAAAGGTAAGGTGTACCACAAAGCGGATTGCTTCCACATTGCCAAGAGTAAAAATAAGAAAACCATCACCCTGCAGGAGGCGGTGAACGCCCACATGTCGGCCTGCAAGAACTGTCTGCCGCCGGTGCTCAAGGACTTTTCGGCAGAGGCCTCCCTCAAGCTTACCGGCGCTGTCGGGGTGGAAAACCTGCTATGCGACATCTACTATGACTGGGATATCCTCAACGGCAACGGCATGCAGGATCTGTGGGCCAACCTGTCCGGTACCGCCTTTGCGGAGGTGGGCTTAACCGGCAGTGCGGAGCTGAAGCTGGGCGGTCAGGACACCGAGCTTAACCTGCTGTTTGACAAGGTCAAGCTGCAGGGGCTTAAGGAAAAGCTCATCCCTCTGGGCTTTATATCCATGACCCAGAGCATGGCGGTGGTGCTCACCGGCGGCAGCCGGGATGTGGTGCGTAACACCGTGCAGGTGATGCCGGTATCCATCCTGCTGATGCTGTACGTGGATATTCAGGGCAACATCACCTTCAGCATGGGTGCCTCGGCTAAGGTGTCCAAGGATTTTACCTACGACCATCATCTGGTGGAAAACGGCAAGGTAAACCTGCTGGGCGACCTGACCACCAGCGAGCCCACGGTGGACTGGAGCTTTGAGCTAGGTGTCAAGGGTGATGCGGATGCCCACGTGGGCTTGTCCGCCCTGGTGTACGTCTTTAACCTGAACGTGCTGGACGTGGGTCTGGCCAAGGTGGGTGTGGGCGGCGAAGGCAAGCTGTCGGTGGAGATATCCAACAAAACCGTGTCCGGCGCCGAACCGTGGTTTGAAGCCTCCTACTATCTGGAGGGGTACCTAAAGTTTGTGGATATCCACCTGCTCTTGCGATGCCAGGCAAAGCTATTGGGCGACGTTCTGTCCGGATCGGCCGAGATCGGCATGGATTGGCTATTGCTCAAGGTGCCCCTGTTCTCCCTGGGCGAAAAGCTGTCCACCCGGTTCTCCTCCACCGAAATGAAAAACACCCACGTCACCGCCAACGACAAGGATGCGGTGTACTATAAGGACGAAAACGGTCATCTCATCATGGCCCGGGACGGGTTCCGCACCACCCTGTACGACGAGGAGTTCTTTATCATCTGCGGTATTGACCAGTCGTACCTCTACATCCTGAAGAACACCGGCGGCGACGCCTTCTCCATGTACCGGGTCGCCAAGGAGAACCAGACCGCCAAGGAGGTGCTTAACAACGTCTCCTCGGTGGTGTTCAAGGACGACGAGCACTTCTACTACGTGGACGGCTTTGACAATACCGTGATCCGCAAGTTTAACCGGGAGACCTTTGAGACCACCACCTTTGCGGACCTGGACTACAAGGTGGAGGCGGTCAACGAGCAGGCCGGCGGTCTGTATGTGGTCACCAGCGAGGAGGACCTGCTCAGCTGGTTCCTTGGCCCCACCAACCACTACTACCTCCTCAACCGCCAGACCGGTAAGGTGGTCACCGACTACGGCCAGAATCCGGAGGTGAAGGACTACTATCTCCGGGATTGCGGCAGCTTCATCGAGGCGGCCAGGATCATTGCCGGCGGTACCCTGCGGCAGTCGGCTACCGAGGTCTACTGGATGACCTCGGATCGCAGTCAGCACGTGCTCACCGAGCAGACAAGCGGCTGGCACGCCCAGCCGGATGTGGGTATCTTCACCACCCTGTATAACGACGGGGAGGGGGATCCTTATAAGATCGTCCTCTACCGGGAAAAGGACGGCACCCGGGTGGATGTCACCACCGTCCAAAGCAACCAGGCGTTTTTCACCTTGGCGCACGGGGTCAACGGAGACTGGTACTTCTTTGATCAGACACAGACCGACATGATCCTCTACGCCATGAACGAGGACTTCAGTAACAAACGGGTGCTCAAGACCTTCCCCTTGGAGGAAGTGAACTTCAGTCTCACCGAATGCGGCACCGCCATGACCGACGACTGTCTGTACTTCTACGCTATTGAGAACGAGCAGACCTGTACGGTCATCAAGCGGTACAGCCTGTACTGATAGAAAGGAAGGATACCATGAAAAAGCTGCTTTCTCTGGCGTTGGCCTTCCTGCTGACCCTCTGCGTCCTGCCGGTCGCTGCCGCCGAAGCGCCGGCGGACACCGCCGCCTTTGCCGGCACCCGGCAGGTGACCCTCTCGGTGGACGCCTCCGACCTTAACAACTACTTTAACGGCGGACGGGCGTACTTTGACCTGTCCCTGCGGCTGTATGCCCCCGCCTGGCTCAGCTACACCATGCACTCCCAAGGACGGGAGCTGCAGGTGACCCTTTCCTTCAACTTTGCCACCATGGAGGAATACAACAAGCGGCTGGGCGAGCTGGTGGCCGGTGACCCGTACGTCAGCTACCACCGGGGCGGCGGCGCCCTGCTGCTGCTGGAAAGCCATCACGCCGCCGAGCTGCTCAACTTCGTGTGCGTGCCGGCCAACGGTGCCGGCCTTGGTCCCATGGCGCAGGAGCTGTTTGCCGTCAAGGACAACCGCATCACCCTCAACGGGCAGACCTACCAAGGGGAGGCCCAGCTGCAGGTGCTCCCCGAGGGGGAGGCGGTGATTCCGCTGTCCTCGCTGGAGATATCCACCCTCTGCAAGGAGGAAAAATACACCCGTACCCTACGGGTGATCCCGGCGGACAGCACCCAGCAGGAGGCCTTGCTGGCCCGGTTTGAAAAGGTGGGGAACGCCGCCCAGGAGGAGAACACCGTCACGGTGACCCTTACCGGCTATTCCATGGCCGACATCAGCCGCCTTACCGCCCGTTGCCTGTACGTCTCCTGCAACGTCACCGAGAAGGAGACCCCTCTGGAGGGAATCCGGGTGGGGGTCACCCGTACCGAATTGTTTGCCTGCGACGCCCTTTTGACCGAGGGCGGCCACTTCCGGTATGAGTACACCGTCCCCTCCTACTACCGCAACGTAGCCACCGAGGAGGAAGGTGCCGTCACGGTGACGGACGGGGTCGTTTCTACCGAGACCGCCGGCCCGGTGCAGTTCTACTACGAACGGGATTTCCAGTTTAGCCAGCTGGACGTGCGCACCGACCTGTCCAATCTGTTTGGCAAAGCCCGGAAGGTGCTGATCTTCAGCGCCCCCATTGCCCGGGCAGAACCGTTCCAGCAAGCCCTGCGCCAGACCTTTGAGAAGGTGCTGGCCGACGGGGTGACCTTGCGCATCCACGACGAGGGCGCCACCCGGTACTACGAGGTGGGCTTCTCCTCCTGGTTTATGGGGGACGTGACCGCTTTTGTACAGACGGTGCTGGGCCCGAGCTATCAATGTGAGATGGCGGACAGCTGGCTCCCCTACGGCGGCAGTACCCTGCGTGAAACGGTGGCCTATACCCGTCGGGCCATCATCCAGACGCCGCCTTCGGCCATCACCGTGTCCGCCGTGTTCCCGGCCGGCTCCTCCTACCGTCTGGTGGACGGTGGCGGAGAAGCCCTGGAGCTGCCGGAGGAACGCACCCTGATCGTTGACGTGGAGGGGGCCTCCCTGATCACGGTGGCGTACCATCGTTTCCACTTGTTCAAGAACATCCTGGTGCTGGTACTGCTGGCCGGTCTGGGCGTACTGGTGTGGTGGGGCATCCGCACCGGCAAACGCCTGGCGGTCAAAAAGAAGCAACGCCCCCAGCCCCCGGCCGAGCCCGAGCCGGCGGCGGAAGTGCCCGAGCCGATGGCGGAAGTGCCCGAGCCGGCGGCGGAGGTGCCGGAGCCAGCGGCGGAAGTGCCCGAGCCGGTGGCGGAAGTGCCGGAGCCGGTGGTGGAAGTGCCCGAGCCGGCGGCGGAAATGCCGGAGCCGGCGGCGGAAGTGCCCGAGCCGGTGGCGGCCGAGCCGGAGCCGGCGGCGGAAGTGCCCGAGCCGGTGGCGGCAGAGCCGGAGCCGGTCAAGCGGTTCTGTCCCCTCTGCGGACAGCCCATGCGTGGTCAATTCTGCGGTCA
>SVPB01000009.1 GCA_015066065.1 Oscillospiraceae bacterium
ATATTCCGTTCACCCATCGTTAAAATACTCACGAATACGGCAGTATTCGCTGCGTTTTTGCCTCGGTTGACCGAAAATCCGCTATTTTAAAAATCTCCGACCCCAAAGGGGGATGGTTCCGAGGGATTTTTGGTCTTCTTTTCCGCCGGCAGGCTGACGCCTGCCAAGGGAAAAAGGCCGAAAAGCGCCGAAAACAGCCGCTTTGGGGCTGGTTCGGGTCATTCATGTCACCCTAGGCTTACAGGCTGTATTTGCCGTCGTCCTTCTTGTCACGACGGTACCACCGGCCGGTGGTAAAATCGGGCATAGCCACGGGGGCACTGCCCTTGGCGATGGATTCCTCACTCAGGGCGGTCACGGCCATGTACACCGCCGCATCGTATACGTCGATGGGCGGCTCTTTGCCGGCCTTAGCGTATTCGGCAAAGGCGCTGAAGGTCAAGTAATCCAGACCGCCGTGGCCGCCGGAGGCGTCATAGCCCTGCCACAGAGGATGCAGGTACTCTGCCTCGTACTCAGTGGCATTGTCCCACAACGGCTTGGGATCCCACTCGTCCTTGTTGTGTTTGCCGTCCTCATACACCATGTTGGTATCCTCAAAATAGGCGGCCTTGGTGCCGTGGACGGTGAAGTTGCGGGAATACGCCCGGGGCAGGGTGGTATCCAGCCGCAGGGTGATGGTCTCGCCGCCGGCGCACTTAATAACGGTGGTGACCACATCGCCCTGATTAAACTCCACGTCGGCCAGCTTGTGGTCGGGACCCCAGCGCTTGACAATGTACTCGTGCAAGCCCTTGGAGCAGGAAGCGGTAGAAGTCAGGGACACGATGCGGTTACCATCGTTGATCTTGAGGATCTTGCCGATGGGCACCAGCGCATGGGTAGGATAGTTGTCGCAGTTACGGTTGATGTAATTGCGCAGACGATAATGGCGGATCTCCTCGCCCTCGGCGATCTCGGAGCGCAGATCGTGGGAATAGCTGCCCTCACAATGCACCACGTCACCGAAGAAGCCCTTTTCCGCCATGACCTTGGTCATCAGCTCCACCTTGCCGTAACAGCAGTTTTCCAGCAGGAACACCGGCACGTGGGTACGCTCATAGGTGTCCACCAGACGCCAGCAGTCCTTGATAGAGTAGGCGCCGCCGACCTCCAGGCCCACATACACGCCCCGTTCCATGGCCGCACAAGCCACCACGATATGATCCTCCCAGGAGCAGGCAATATACACCGCTTCCACGCCGGAATCCAGCAGCTCCACATAATCCGTGGTGCCCATGGGGGTGTACCCACACTTCTCCTTGAACATATTCTGGGCCCGTTCCACCCGATCCTGATACACATCACATACCGCCGTGACCTCGATCACATCGGACAGCTTGGTCAGCTCGCTGTTGGCCACAGAATAGCCGCGCTGTCCCAGCCCAATGACGCCTAATTTCAGTTTATCCATCATCATATCCTCCTATATTAGGGTGCTCTTGGCACCTCGAATTCTAACGGCACTATAGCACATCCCTCCTAACAAAACAATAGGATTCTCTATACTTTTTATTTGAAATCCCTTACGAAAGGCAAACCCGCCGAGGAGCTTGACTTCTCTTCGGCGGGTGGTTTTTTGTTATGAATACGTTGAGTTTTGGTAGGCTCTCCGGTTTGTGCCGGAGGATCAATTAACTAATACATCGGATTCACCATTTCTTACTTCTTACGTAAACAGTTATCGTCTGTTGGCCGTTGGTTATCTGTGCATCGGTAACACCAAAACTTTCGGTAAATTTTGTTTGGGTTGCTTAACTAACTAAATCTTTGGACTCATTCCTTTCTGCATCAATTTTCCGTTGTGAAACGGGCGGTTCTTCTCTTGTCGCCATTGGAATCAGTCCCCTTTCTTAGCCTTACTACTTCCAGGTTAGTTGTCTCTTGTCTTTCGTCATCTATAGTATAGCCGAAAACAAGGCGTTTGTCTATTCGCAAATGTCACAAATCCAACAGAAAAACTTCTGTCATACCGCCTATTGACAAACACCCCCATTTATGTGTTATAATAGGTGTGTTGGGTGTTCAAAGTGGGTCGCTTTGGGCGCCTTATTTTATTGTTAAGGTGACACGAACAACCCGAACCAGCCCCAAAGCGGCTGTTTTCGGGTTATCCGTGTCACCCTAAGGGGGGGAACACCATGCATAAAAGCAGGTGGCGGTGGCTGTGGTGCGCACTGCCCGGCGCAGTAGGGGTAGGACTGTATCTTCTGCTCCCCTTGTTCCCTTCCTTTACCGAAACGGTGATGATGCGTGGGGTGTTTCGGGTCATAGCGGTGCCTCTGGAATGGCTGGTTGCGTGGCTCCCCTTTTCTCTCACCGAAATAGCGGTGCTAACCATCATCCCCTTAGCGCTGGCCCTGCTGACCATCTGGGTGATACGCCTTGTTCGTCTCCCGAACAAAAAAGAACGGGCTAAGCGAGGCGCCCAGCGCATCGTTCTATGGGCGTCGGCGGCTCTGCTTCTTTATATGATCACCCATGGTGCCGGGTATTCCCGGCAACCGCTGGCACAGCTCATGAACCTGCCCCAGCGTCCCTACACCGGCAGCGATCTTCTCGCGGTTACCGCCGATCTGGCGCAAAAGGCCTCTGCCGCCCGGGAACAGCTTCCGGAGGACGCCAGCGGCTGTGCCGCCTTAACGGTATCCACCCATGATCTGCTGGGCATGGCGCAGGAAATGTACGCACCGCTGCGCAAGCAATACCCTTTTCTGATCACCGGCACCCACCGGGTCAAAGGGGTTATGCTGTCCCATCCATGGTCATACACCGGCTATACCGGTATGTACTGCCCCTGGCTGGGAGAAGCGAATCTCAACGTGGACGTCCCGGCATTTGATTTAGCGCACACCATGGCGCATGAGTTGGGACACACCATGGGAATCGCCCGGGAGAAGGATTGTAACTTCTTGGGCTATCTGGCATGCGTGACCAGCGGCCAGCCGGACATGGTCTACTCCGGGTACTTGTCCGCCTACGTTTATTGCTCCAACGAGCTTTACCGGCACAACCCGGAGCTGTGGGCACAAGCAAGCACGCCTTGTTCCCCCGGTATGCGCCGGGATCTGGCCGCCCGGAACGCTTATTGGCAGCAGTTTGAAGGAGAGGTGCGGCAGACCGCCCAAAAGGTCAATGACACCTTCATCAAAGCAAACGGCGTCCAAAGCGGTGTAGGCAGCTATAACGAAATGGTAGAGCTCATGCTGCGATACTACCATGACCAAGGATGGATATAGCCGAGCACCTGACAGCACCGGACGTTCGGTTGATGTAAAAAAAGCCACCGATGGCAAGCATCGGTGGCTTTTATCCATGTTTAATCAGCGCTGTGCATTAAGGCTTCGGTGGCGGACAGCAACGTAGCCGCCAGCGCCTCAGAGGCTTCCGGGGTGGCGCCTACGGAGGTGACATAGCCCTTAACCTTAGGCTCGGTACCCGAGGGGCGGATGATGACGCCGGCGCCGCCCTCCAGGGTATAGGAAAGGACATTGCTCTGGGGCAGGGTCAGCACTTCTTCTTCGCCGGTGAGGCTATCCCGGCGCACCTGACGGTAGTAATCTGCCACGGCCGTCACCGGCACGCCACCAATGGCGGTGGGGGCTGACTGCCGCAGGGTGTCCATCAAGCGCCCCATGGTGAGCATCCCCTGCTCCCCTTCAAAGGCCACGTTTACTACCCGATTGCGGTAATATCCGTGCTCCTCATACAACTCCTGCATCCGCTGCAAAAGGGTCTTTCCCTTGGTGCGGTAATAGGCGGCCATCTCGGTGATGAGCATGGAGGCCACCACCGCATCCTTATCCCGGGCATAGGTGCCGGCCAGGTAGCCATAGCTCTCCTCAAAGCCCAGCACGTAACGGTCTTCCTCCCCGGCCTTTTCCAGTAAGCCGATCTGTTCGCCAATATACTTAAACCCGGTGAGCAGATCCCGCAGCTCGCAGCCATACTTAGCGGCAATGGCGGCCACCAGCGGGGTGGTCACAATGGTCTTGATGACCACCGGCGAAGCCGGTAACGTGCCTTCCTCGGCACGGCGTGCCAGCAGGTAATCCAACAATAAGCAACCGACCTCGTTGCCGGACATGAGGGTGTAGCCGTTGTCGTCACGCACCGCAATGCCTACCCGATCACAATCCGGGTCGGTAGCCAGCAGAAGGTCCGGACGGCTCACCGCTGCCAGCTCCAGTGCCTTTTCAAAAGCCTGGCGGATCTCCGGATTGGGATACGGGGCGGTGGGGAATCGACCATCCGGCAGCTCCTGCTCCGGCACCACCGTCACGTCAGCGGCACCGATACGGCGCAGGATCTCCCGTACCGGCAGGTTGCCGGTGCCGTTGAGAGGGGTGTAAATCACCTTGAGACCGGCCTTGGCACAGATACCGGGGGTCACCTGCTGACGCTCTACCTGCTCCAGATATGCGTTGAGCAGCTCCTCACCTACCAGCGTGATGCGCCCAGCAGCCACCGCCGCATCGTACGCCATGGTCTGTACATCCTCAAAGATATCCAGCGTCCGGATACAAGCCGTCACCGCCGCCGCATCGGCGTCGGTCATCTGACAGCCATCCGGCCCATAGCACTTGTAGCCGTTGTACTGTGCCGGATTATGGCTGGCGGTGACCACGATGCCGGCCTGACAGCCGTAATGCCGCACCGCAAAGGACAAAACCGGGGTAGGCTGCAGGGTGTCGCACAGATACACCTTAATACCGCCGGCCGCCAACACGCTGGCCGCTTGTCGGGCGAAGGTGTCTGACTTAATACGGGAGTCATAGGCAATCGCCACCGCCGCCGCCGTGTACCGGGTGTTGAGGTAATTCGCCAACCCTTGGGTGGCCTTGCGGACGGTGTAGATGTTCATGCGATTCTCGCCGGCACCGATGATGCCACGCAGTCCGGCCGTCCCAAACTCCAGCTCCCGGTAAAACCGTTCACGGATCCCATCCGGGTCGTTGGCAATGGCCTTGAGTTCCGCAACCACATCCGGGTCTTCGGTGGCTCTTTTACACCATAAGGCATATGTCTTTTCGATCATGCTGATGACCTCCTATCGAATATAACAAGGACATTATAGCACATTTTATGTCCCGACTCAATAGAAAATGGTGTCGAATAATGGATTTTTGTTGTTGAAAAAACGACCCGTGGACCACGGGTCGTTTTTTATGCTATTGTTGGGCGGCAATGCGTGCCGCATTGACCTCTTCCGGGGTGCGGAAGGTGGGAACCATCCGGCGCATCTCGGCCACGATCTGCTCCTTATCCTCGGTCTCCAGCACCTTGTGCAGTGCCGCCAGATTATCCAGCAGACTTTGGTAAGAAAGCTGGGCCCGCTGTTCCGTGAAGATCTTGTTGTACTTGGTGGCGCCCAAACGGGACTTATCCACCAGCAATTCCTCATACAGCTTCTCGCCCGGGCGCAAACCTGTCTCAATGATATCGATATCTTTGTAAGGCACGTATCCGGCCAGACGCACCAGATTTTCTGCCAAGGTAAGGATGCGTACCGGTTCGCCCATATCCAGCACAAAGATCTCGGAGCTGTCCGCCATGGCACCGGCCTGCATCACCAGCTGCGCCGCCTCCGGTATGGTCATAAAGTAGCGAATAATGCGGTGGTCGGTGACCGTCAGGGGGCCACCCTGCTCCAGCTGGCGCTTAAACAGCGGCACCACCGAGCCGTTGGAGCCAAGCACATTGCCAAAACGCACCGCCACGTAGCGTGTGTCGTTCTCGCCGGCCATGCTCTGGACGATCATCTCGCACATCCGCTTGCTGGCGCCCATCACGTTGGTGGGGTTCACCGCTTTGTCGGTGGAGATGAGGATAAACTTGTCCGCCCCGTACTCGCCGGCCGCCCGGGCCACGTTGAAGGTGCCAAACACGTTGTTCTTAATGGCTTCCTCCGGGCAATTCTCCATAAGCGGTACATGCTTATGCGCCGCCGCATGGAACACGATCTGCGGACGATAGCGGCGGAAGAGCAGGTCGACCTTCCCGGCGTCACGCACCGAAGCAATCTCCACGTGCAGATCCAGGCTGTCGCCGTAAGCAAACCGCAGTTCCTGCTGGATGTCATACGCGTTATTCTCGTAAATATCGACAATGATCAGACGACGGGGATGATGGCAAGCTACCTGCCGGCACAATTCCGAACCGATGGAGCCGCCGCCGCCGGTGACCATGACCACCTTGTTCTCCAGAAAATCGTAGACCTCCGGATTGTCAAAGGTGACCGCTTCACGACCCAGCAGGTCCTCCACACGCACGTCACGCACCTGACTCCAGGACGCTTTACCGTCGGCGTTCATCCATTCTGACACCCGGGGGAGGATCTGCACCCGGCAGCCGGTCTGGCTGCACAGCTGCAGCACCCGGCGCTGGTCATCCTCCGAAATGGAGGGGATGGCCACCACAATATCCTTGACCTTGGTACCCTTAAGCCGTTCCGGCATCTGGTCGATGGTACCCCATACGGGTACACCACGCACCACCACGCCCTGCTTGGCCGGGTCATCGTCAAAATAGGCGCAGACCCGATAGTGTACCCGGTCGTTACGCTTGATCTCTTCCACCAGATCCACACCGGCATCGCCGGCACCCACGATGACCAACGCTCGGGCATCCTCCCGGCTGTAGTATCCGTGGGTCTTGCGATGCTGCCGCAGATAACGCCATGCGAACCGGAACAGCCACATACCCACCAGCGCCAGCACCATGACCACCAAGGTGAAACGCACCACGTACTGGAACTCGCCGGGAATCAACAGACGATCCGTCGCATAGTACAGCAGCCAACCAACCGCCATGGCGATAAACAGGCGCAGGTATTCATTACTTTCGGCATATCGCCACAAACGGGCGTAGCAACGGAACACCAACATGGACAGCGTCTGGCACAGCAGTACCATCAGCAGATGTATCCACCAATATTCCGTACGAAGATGTAAAGGCTCACGAAAAGCTAAAAATGCCATCAAATAGGCAAACGAGGTAATGCACAAGTCTGCGCCGAAAGGAAGATGTGCCGCATACGGTGCAGAAGTGTTGTCCAACCCTTCCTCAAACGTATCCCTCCAACTACTGTTAATAAGCGTAGAACAAGTTTCCTTCGTATCCTTGATAATTACAGCATACCGGCCGCACAGTCACGGGCAAGCTCCGCTGAGCAGGCGTCGATGGCCTGCAGCCATTGCTTCCCTATACGATTGCGGCTCAGGCGGCGGCAAACCGCCTGCCGGTCCTGTACACGTCCGTCACTGCCATGCATGTCCGAGCCCAGCACCATGTGATCCGTCTGGGGCAGCCAGCGGCGTAGCAGGCGAAAAGCGTGACGACTGCGAATGTTTTCTCCGTTGAGCTGGATGATCAGACCGGGGGTATCCATCATGTATCCCAGACGTTCCCCTGAATACCAGGTCATATACCGATCCACATGCGCCAGCATCACCCGCAGCTTCTGACCAAACACGATCTCCTCGATCTCCTCGTACAGCCAGACCGGGGGGGCCGCAAAAGGCAGCTCCAGCAGGATCACGTCACTGCCTTGCAAGCAAAGAGGGCGCAGATCCAGCTGTGATACGCCCTCCCGAATAAGAACCTCTGCGCCGGGAATAATGTGAATGCTCCCTGCCAGAGTCGGGTCCGCATCCCGCACCGCCAGCACCCGTTCCAGGGCCGCTGCACGTCGCTCAAGATAAAGAGAGACCGACTCCTCGCCCGGGATAAAATGCGAAGTAGCCGCCACGGCGGTGATCCCTTGTGCCACGCTGTCCTGCAGCATGGTCAGGGACGCAGCCTCATCAACGGCACCATCGTCCATACCGGGCAAACAATGGGTGTGAAAATCAATCATCGTCATTCTCGCCGCGCGCTACCTTGTAACGGTAGTTCGCATACCGGTAGTAGCGGTGGACGTAAGGACGGCTGTAGCCGATGCGCTCCTCCTTAACGTCGATGAGAACCACACCCAACAGCTTGGACTTAATGCGGGTGATCGCCTCCACGCTCTCTTCCAGTTCATCGTAGGTGGTTTGCTTTTGGCGGGCAACCAGCACAACACCGGCAGACAGGGATGCCAGTACCAATGCATCCGCCACAACCCCTACAGGTGGGGTGTCAATAAACACGTAATCATATTCCTTGGAGACAGCCTCTACCAGCGCCTTCATCCGATCGGAGCCCAGCAGCTCGGACGGGTTGGGCGGAATGGCACCGGCCAATAACACATCCAGATTGGGGGCTACCTGCCGGTGGATCGCTTCGGAAAGATCGGCCAGACCGCCCAACACCTTGGAAAGACCGTCGGTCTTACGCAGATGAAAATGGCGGTGCTGTACCGGCTTGCGCAGGTCAGCATCAATAAGAAGTACCCGGGCGCCACTCTGCGCCATTACCAAAGACAGGTTGGAGCATAGGGTGGACTTACCTGCACTCGGCTCGGCGCTGGAAAACACCACCACACGGCTCTTAGCGTTAGCCAGAGTATACAGCAGGTTGGTGCGAATAAGACGGTGCGCTTCGGTAATGCGGAAGTTTAAGCTTTTCTCAGCCGCATCGCCTTTTTCGGCCGTGCGATTAATTCTTGCCACGGAAACGACCTCCTTTACCCTTGAGCTGGAAGCTGGGCACCGTGCCCAGCACAATGACGTTGAGTCTCTTCTTGAGGTTCTTCTCATCCTTCACGGTGTTGTCCAGCAGGTACAGGACAATCACCACCGCACAACACACAAAGAACCCAATAAGTGCTCCTACTATCGTATTGCGTACCACAGCCGGGCCGACGCGCTCACCCATCTTGGCCTCCGCCATCACTTCGATGGAGCCGATCTTCATCACCTCTTGCAGAAGATCCGGTGCTTCATCCGCAATGGCCAGACAGATAGCCCGGGACAGCTTGGGGTCGGTGGTGACAGCCGACACGCTGAGCATGGCCGTCTCGTCTACCGAAGAAAGGCTGACGGCATTGACGATCTGCTTGTTGGTCATCCGGTAACCGCGGCTCTTGAGGTTAGCGGCCACCTTATCCATGATCTTGTCGTCCTGCAGTACGACGATATATTCCTGCACCATCGCCTGAGAGGCGGCAATACTGCTGGAGGAGGTGCCGGCCACATCCGTCCGATCGGTGTAGTTGCTCACGTACATATTAAATCGAGAACGGTAGGTCTCCGGCATAAAAAACTGGGAATAGGCGCCAAAAAGCAATGCCACCGCCAGAGTAATGGCAAGAATCCATCTTATGCGTTTCACCAATACAAAAAATATGGCTTGAATGTCCAATTCCTGCATACGATACCTCTTTCTGCTTACGCTGTTACGTTTACTCAATAGCCGATTGGAGGCCCGATGCCGGCAATCAGCCCATTCTTTGTCATTGTACACCTTTTTTTTCGGCATGTCAACCTAGCGACGCCCTCTCTCGCTGTAAAAAATCGGTATTTTTTGCATTTTTGTCGAATAAAAACGAACTTTTGTATGCAAGTTGGCGGACAAAGGGAGCAAAATAGAGAATGGCTTGCATTCGAAGCGAAAATTTGGTATGATTCTTCCATCGACACACGAAAGGCGGTGGACGGCATGGATCAACCTTCCCGGTTTAAGCGTTTGCTTCACGGGCTTATGATGCTGGATATCCCTCATAGGCAGGTGCAGGTGCAGGAGTTTGCGATCCCTCTGCATCGGCTCCCCTCTGCCTTTCATCGCGCTCGCATCGCCGTGGTGGCAGACGTACATCTGCCGGACACACTTCCGTCCATACCGCAGCTGATCGACATCGTAGCCGCACAGCGACCGGATGCCATTTTCCTCCCCGGCGACCTGACCAACAGCTATACCCGGTTTGATGCGCAGGGGCTGCAGACGCTGGCACAAGGCTTAACAGCGCTGGCCCCCTGCTTCGCCATCCCCGGCAACCACGAGCTGCGTCTTGACCGGGAGCCGACTTACGGTGATATTCTCACCTCATGCGGTGTACACTATATGTGCGACAGCACCGCCGACTGGGTCAGGGACGGACAGACACTGCGTCTGTACGGCATGGGACGACAGTTGCCAGCGCCGTTGTCGATGGGCGATCAGCCTACCGTGGTGCTGGCGCATAAGCCCAACTATATGGATCAATATTGTCAGGCCGGTTGGGAGCTGGTGATCAGCGGCCATGCCCACGGCGGACAGATCCGATGGGGACGCCATTCCCTATATGCCCCGGATCAGGGGCTTTTCCCCCGGTATACCGACGGCCTGTACGTGCAGGATGGCACCACCATGGTGGTCAGCCGCGGTCTGGGCAACAGCTCCATCCCCTGGCGGATGGGAAACGGCGCTCATCTGCCGGTCATCCTGCTAAAACCCGATGATGAATGAGGTGGTTTATCCATGCGTTCCAGTGGCATCCTGATGCCCGTTTTCTCTCTGCCCTCCCCTTACGGAATTGGCACGTTGGGACAAGAAGCCTTCCGGTTTGTGGATTTTCTGAACAAAGCCGGACAGCGGTATTGGCAGATACTGCCCCTCAACCCCACCAACTACGGGGATTCCCCTTACCAGTCCTTTTCTGCCTTTGCCGGCAACCCCTACTTTATTGACCTCCTCTTGTTACAAGAGCAGGGGCTGTTAACCCCCCGTGAGTGTGACCGGGCGGATTGCACCACCGACACCGGACTGGTGGATTACGGACTGTTGTACCGCCGGCGGTGGCCGCTTTTACGTCTGGCTTACACCCGGTTTACCGGGGAAGAAGCGTTTGACCGGTTTTGCCGGGAGCAGGCCGGGTGGTTGGAGGACTACGCTCTCTTTATGGCCCTCAAGGATGCCCACGAGGGCGCCCCTTGGCGAGAGTGGGCGGAGCCGCTGCGTCGTCGTGACCCGGCCGCCGTACAAGCCGCCCAAACCACCTACGCCGATGATTGCCGGTTCTATCGGTTTCTGCAATATCTGTTCTACACCCAATGGCATCGTCTAAAGACCTACGCCAACAGCCATGAGGTGTATATTATCGGTGATATGCCCATCTACGTAGCGGATGACAGCGCCGACGTGTGGGCCAATACCACCCTGTTTGACTTGGACAGCGCATTACTGCCACGGGTGGTGGCCGGCTGTCCGCCAGATGCTTTTTCCGCCGACGGGCAGCTGTGGGGAATGCCCGTATACGACTGGAAGGCCATGGCCGCCGAGGAAGTCCCCTACGGATGGTGGCGGCAACGGCTTCGTCATGCGCTGACGGTGTATGACCGGGTGCGCATCGACCATTTCCGTGGATTTGAGTCCTTTTACTGTATCCCCTACGGCGCTAAGGATGCCAAAAAAGGCACCTGGCGCAAAGGACCGGGCATGAAGCTGTTCCGCGCTCTGCAGGAGGATCTGGGAGAATCTCTGCCCATCATCGCCGAGGATCTGGGCTTTCTGACCCCGGCGGTGCGCAAGCTGCTGCAGCAAAGTGGGTTCCCCGGCATGAAGGTGCTGCAGTTTGCCTTTGACAGCCGGGAAGAAAGCGATTATCTCCCCCATCACTATAACAACAACTGCGTGGTGTACACCGGTACCCACGACAACGATACCGTCATGGGCTGGGTCGCCACCGCCGACCCGGCGGATGTGCGTCTGGCACGGCAGTACCTGCACGTGGATGACAACGAGGGGTTCAACTGGGCGATGATCCGAGCCGCCATGGCTTCGGTGGCGGATGTCGCCATCTTCATGATGCAGGATTTTATGGGGCTTGGGTCCACCGGCCGCATCAACACCCCCTCCACGGTCGGCGGTAACAACTGGCGCTGGCGCATCGGCGAAGGTTGTATCAACGATTGGTTGGCCGGCATCATCCGGGAGAACACCGTCCTGTACGGTCGAGCGCCACGCTCTGGAGAAGCCGCCGACAAAGGATAAAGCAAGGCCGCTGTGTCCATGGACACAGCGGCCTTTGTTGATGCCAATTAATCCAAAAAGTCCTTGAGCTTTTTACTGCGGCTGGGGTGACGCAGCTTGCGTAACGCCTTGGCTTCGATCTGGCGGATACGCTCACGGGTTACATCAAACTCCTTGCCCACCTCTTCCAGCGTACGGGGACGTCCGTCCTCCAGACCGAAACGCAGGCGGAGCACCTTGGCTTCCCGGTCGGTCAAGGAGCCAAGCACCTCCTCCAGCTGTTCTTTGAGCAGGGTGTGCGAGGCGGCATCCGCCGGAGCAGGGGCATCGTCGTCGGGGATGAAATCTCCCAGATGGCTGTCCTCTTCTTCACCGATAGGGGTCTCCAGAGACACCGGCTCCTGCGCGACACGCATGATCTCGCGCACCTTATCCACCGGCATCGCCAGCTCCTCAGCGATCTCTTCTGCGGTAGGCTCGTGACCGTTCTTGTGCAGTAACTGGCTGGACACCTTCTTGACCTTATTGATGGTCTCCACCATGTGCACCGGAATGCGAATGGTCCGCGCCTGATCCGCAATGGCACGGGTGATCGCCTGACGGATCCACCAGGTAGCGTAGGTAGAGAACTTAAAGCCCTTGGTGTAATCAAACTTCTCCACGGCTTTGATCAGACCCAGGTTGCCTTCTTGAATCAGGTCCAGGAACTGCATGCCACGGCCCACATACCGCTTAGCGATGCTGACCACCAGACGCAGGTTTGCCTCGGACAGACGCTGCTTGGCACGCAGGTCACCCTCAATGATGCGCATAGCCAACGCCGTCTCTTCCTCCGGGCTGAGCAGCGGCACCCGACCGATCTCCTTGAGATACACCTTCACCGGGTCATCGATCGCCACCGCATCGCCGGACTGCGCATTGTCGGAGGTTTCCGCCTCCACCGTTTCCAGAGAGAAGTCCATGTCCTCCAGATCGCCGGCATCAAAGTCGTCTACCACCTGCACGTTGTGGGTCTCCAAGGTCTCGTACAGCTTGTCCATCTGCTCGGGATCAAAATCAAACGCCTCCATGGCGTCCATGATCTCCTGGGCGGTCAGTTTACCCTTGGTGCGGCCCATCTCCACCAGCTCGGCCAGCTGGGTATGCTTATCCTTCTTAGGAGGCGTATGCTCATCCAGCATATCCTCGCTGACGGTGGTCTCTTCCATCGGCTGTGCCGTCATCTGTTCGTCCTTTTTGCTCATGGTATCCAGTCCTCTCTTTTTATTTCTTCTTGCGAGCACGCAATGTTTCCATCATTTTGAGTAGTTCTTCATCCGTGGCATTGGCGGGATCCGCCAACCCCTTAAGAGCGTGTTCATCCCGGATGATGGTGGCAAACGTCACCGCATCCTCCGGGGTCAGCACCCGTTCCTTCGCATCCCGTACCATCCGGGTAATGTAAGCCATCTGCGCTTCGTCGTAGTCCACCGACAGGAAGCTCAGCTCCAGCATCAGCCCCTGCTGGTATCGTTCCAACAGCCGGGTGTACAGCTCCCGGTTAAAAGCGGTGACCATCTGCTCCGGTGACAGGATCGGTTTTATCTGTTTAAAGTAATCCGGGTGCAAAATCAAGGTGCCCAGCAGACTTTCCTCCGCATTGGCGGCCCGGGGATGGGCGGCGGCATCGGCGTTGACCTGCCGCAGCTCCTTGCTCTCCTGCCGCACGAGGGTCTGCAGCTGCTGCTTGGCGGCGGCACGCTGTTTCCCCCGGCGGTTACCCTCCACTTCCTGAAGAATCGCCTCCTTGGAAATGCCCAACAGCTCGCTTAGCCGGCCGGCATATACATCCCGTTCCACCGGGCTGTCCAGCTCGGCCAGGACCTTGGCGGCTTCCTTAAAGTACAGGATCTTGCCGTTGGAAGAACGGATATCGTAGTTTTTCCCAATTTCCAGCAGACGATACTCCACCGCATTGGCAGAGCCTTCCAACAGACGGCGAAAGGCTTCCGGGCCGTTACGCTTAATGTACTCGTCCGGGTCTTTGCCATCAGGAATACTGACCACCCGTACATCCAGCCCGGTTTTGCGCAGGTTGGCTATGGCACGCTGGGTAGCTTCCCGACCGGCCAGATCAGCATCAAAGATCAGGTTGACTCGATCGGCGTACCGGGCAATGAGCTGTACCTGCTCCTCCGGGAAGGCGGTGCCCAGCGCCGCTACCGTGTTGGTGAACCCGGCCTGGTGCATAGCGATCGCATCCATATAGCCCTCGCAAATGTTCAGCTCTTTACCGGTATTCTTGGCAAAGTTGAGGGCAAACAGATTGCGCCGTTTGTTGTACACCAGCGTGTTTTCCGTGTTGATGTACTTGGGCTTGGCGTCGTCCAGCACCCGGCCGCCAAAGCCTACCACCGCACCGCGTACGTCGATAATAGGGATGATCACCCGGTTGCGGTATACGTCGTAGTAGCCGCCGTTGCGCCCCTTGGCCGCCAGAAAAGCTTCCTTAAGCTCCTCCGGGTAATACCCCTTCTGCCGCAGGGCTTTGATAAGAAAATCCCAGCTATCCGGGGCATAGCCCAGACCAAAGCGGCGGATGGTGCTGTCGGTGTAGCCACGGCTGTGATAATAGTCCAGCGCAATCTTACCCTCCGGCTGATACAGCACCTGATGGAACAGCCGGGCGGCCTCCCGGTTGATTTCCAGTATCCTGACACGCATACGGGAGGTCTGCTCGTTCTCCCGGCTGTTTTCCGGCATTTTCATGCCGGAACGGTCTGCCAGAAAACGAACGGCGTCCATGTATTCCAGACTTTCGATCTGTTTGATAAACGTAATGACGTCGCCGCCCACATGACAGCCAAAGCAATAGAAGGAAGCGGTCTCCGGATACACCGTAAAGGAGGCGGTCTTCTCTCCATGGAAGGGGCACAGACCTACCAGATTACGACCCCGGCGGCGCAGGGGAACGTAGGCAGAGATAACACTTTCCACATCATTGCGGGCAATTAACTCTTGTATAAAGCTGTCCGGCAAAGCCATGCGCTCCCCTCCTTCCGTCTATCGTAAGATTACAAGATCACCGACCAACCACGGGGAACGTAAAGGTCGTGATACACTTCCAAGGCGTAGTTGTCGGTCATGCCGGCTACGTAATCGCACACCGCCCGGTTAACCCCGTCCCGTTCCCGGATAAGGGCATATTCCTGCGGCAGCTCGTCCGGGTGGGATACATAATGGTCAAACAGCGCCCGGACGATCCCGTCCACCTTACTCTCCTCCACCTTGGCGGCGGAGTTAAGGTAAAGGTAGTCGTACATGTATGTATGCAGTTCTTCAAAATAAGGCTCCACCGCCGGGTCCATGGTCACCGTGTCATCGCTGGCGCGGATCATGGCCTCCACCAAGGTGTCAATACGGGCAGCGGTGCAATCTCCCAGTGCCAGGTGGATCTCCATGGGAATGTCCTCTTCCCGAAGCACCCCGGCACGGATAGCGTCATCCATGTCATGATTGATGTAGGCGATGCGGTCAGCCCAGCGGACAATGCGTCCTTCCTGGGTGGCGGCCTCCTCCCCCTTGGTATGGTGCAGGATCCCATCCCTGACCTCCCAGGTCAGATTGAGACCCCGTCCGGTGTTTTCCAGCTTCTCCACCACCCGGACGCTCTGTTCATAGTGGCGGAAGCCTCCCTCCACACAAGCGTTGAGGCTGCGCTCGCCGGCGTGGCCAAAGGGGGTGTGTCCCAGATCATGCGCCAGGGCAATGGCTTCGGTCAGATCCTCGTTGAGCCGCAGGGCACGGGCAATGGTACGGGCAATCTGCGATACCTCCAGCGTGTGTGTCAGCCGGGTGCGGTAATGGTCACCCTCCGGCGCCAGGAACACCTGTGTCTTGTGCTTGAGCCGCCGAAATGATTTGCAATGCAGTACCCGATCCCGGTCACGCTGATACGCCGTGCGGTAGGGATGCGGTTCCTCCGGGATCTCCCGGCCGCGGGAATCGGCGGCAAAGGAAGCACGGGGGGATAGGATCATCCGTTCGGTGTCTTCCCATATAGGATAGGCCATGGTACACACGCTCCTTTCATTTCTGTTATACGCAAGAAATCGCCAAAATCCTTTAAAAAACCGAAAAATTTTTATTTCTCAAAGGGGAGCATCACCGTATCGGTGACCTCCACCGTCAGTTGTCCGGCAGAACGGTCGGTCAAAGAGGTCTGCAGGCCCCCTACCATCTCCTCCGGCAAGGTGAAATGCACCGTCACCGCTTCCGCAAAATCGGTCTCGGTCACCTGACCGCCGGCCTGCGCGATGATGGCCGGCACCCAGCCATACTGAGCGTAATCGCAGGTAATGTATCCTGCGGCACAAGGGCGCATGGTGACCACGCCGCCGGCATCCACCGCCAGCTTGGCCGCATGGGAATAGGCACGCACCAGACCGCCGCCGCCCAAAAGAATTCCTCCAAAATAACGGGTCACCACCACAGCACAGTCGGTCAACCCCTCCTTGCGCAGTACATCCAGCACCGGCATGCCGGCGGTGCCCTGAGGCTCACCATCATCGGAAAAACGGCACAGACTGCCCCCTTCCAATATGTAGGCATACACGTTATGGCGAGCGTCCCAATAGCTCTTTGACCGGGCACGGATAAAGGCGAGCGCCTCCTCCTCGGTGGTAACCGGCTGAATAGCGCCGATAAACCGGGAGCGCTTCTCGGTAAACTCATCCTCGGCCGCCCGGGCAATGGTGCGATATGAGGTCATGCTTACTCCTCCTTACCTCTTTCGTAGCTGGTTCGGTCTAAGGTGAAGCGATATACAACGAGAAAAGGCAGCGCAAAATGACTTGCGCTGCCGCTGATAAGCTGTTGAACTTATTTCTCGTTGAGACCAAAACGCTTGTTGAAACGATCCACGCGGCCGCCGGCATCGTTGAGCTTCTGCTTGCCGGTGAAGAAGGGATGGCACTTGGAACAAATTTCCACGCGGATGTCCTTCTTGGTGGAACCGGTAGCGATCACGTTGCCGCAGGCACAGGTGATGGTGGTCTGCTCGTAATCGGGATGGATGCTCGCTTTCATTGTCTGTCACCTCTTTTTTATGGGTCGGCGTCTTACTTGTCCGTGCGCCGCCTTCAGCCGATAAATCAGCCTATAAACTATAGCACACCCCGTCAAAAAATGCAAGAGAAATTTTATATTTTCCAAAAAAACGCAAAAAAACACCGTCGACCGAGGTCGACGGTGTTGGCCGTTTAGGCGTTTTGGGCTTCCTTGCGCATCTTCCAACGGCACCAGATGGCCGGGCTGAGCACCAAAGAGGAGTAGCAGCCGGACAAAGCACCGAACAGCATGGGCAAAGCGAAGCTGATGATGGAATCCACGTTCATGACCAGCGCCACCACCAGTACGGCGGTAATCGCCAGGCCGGTGGTCACCGAGGTGATGATGGTGCGGCGCATGGTCTGCTGTACAGCCAGATTGACCACGTCGCTCAGCGGCGCATTCATCCGACGGCGGTTGGTGCGGATACGGTCGAAGATAACGATGGTATCGTTGAGGGAGTAGCCCAGGATGGTCAGCATGACCGCCACGAAATTCTCGTTGAGGTCAATGCGGAAGATCACGAAGGTGAAATACACAATGATCAGATCGTGCGCCAGGGCAATCAGCGCCGCCACGCCGGCGGACATACCGCCGATCTTGCGGAACCGGAAGCCTACGTACACCAGCAGCAGGCCGGCGGCCACCGCCAGAGCGATCAGACAGCGCAGCAGGAACTTAAGACCCATGGAGGCCGACAGGGTGTTGGTGCTGAACTGCACCAGCTTGTTGGCGGCCAGATCCTTTTCCAGACGGTCGGCAAAGGCGGTCTTGCTGTCGTTGGTGGTCTCACCGGGCAGGGTGACGGTCACGACGTCGGTGCTGTTGACGCGGTCAAAAGCCACGCTGGCATCCTTACCCAGCGTCTCGGTGGCGATGGTCGTCACCTGGTTGATGTCGGGAGCCGTCTCGTAGCTGTAACGGATAAGCGTACCGCCCTTGAATGCCACATCCATATCGGTACCAAAGATCACGTTGACCGTCGCACCCAGCAGGATAATGGCCAGAGAGATGATCACAAACAGCTTTAAGTGACCGACAAAATCAAACTTTTTCATGCGCGATCACCTCCATAGAACCAGGGCTTGCGGAAGAGCTTAAGCCGGGATACCGAGCGCAGCATCAGACGAGACGCCCAGATACCAAAGATGAAGTTGGTGACCACACCGACCATCAGGGTGTAACCGAAGGAGTACACCGTACCGGTGGTAGACATGGGCAGCCAGCTGAACAAGAGACCAAACAGGCTGTCAGAAGCACCAAAGACACCCATCAGTACCACCGCCACGATCAGCACCGTGATGTTGCCGTCGAAGATGGCCCAGAAGGAGTTCTTGGAGCCGGAACGGATAGCCCCGTCGATGGTCTTGCCGGCACGCAGCTCTTCCCGTACCGCTTCGGCGGTGATGACGTTACAGTCCACACCGATACCGATGGACAGGATAAGACCGGCGATGCCCGGCAGGGTCAGGGTAAAGCTGTCAAACACGCCAAAGTAGCCGGTGATGGCGGCCACGGAAGCGGCCATCTGCCCCAGCAGGGCAATGGCGGCCACCAAGCCGGGAAGACGGTAGGTGACGATCATCATCAAGCACACGGCGATCAGGGCGATCACGGCGGCGATGGCCATGGCCTTGAGGGCGCCGGTACCCATGGTGGGAGAGATGGAGCCAAGGCTCTTCGCCTCGATCTCAAAGGGCAGAGAACCGGCGGTGATCACGTCCGCCAGGTACTTGGCGTCCTCATAGGTCTCAAAGCCGCCGGAAATGGTGGCGATACCATTGGAGATATGTTCCCGGACATCGGGGTCGGAGCGCATCTCGCCATCCAGCCAGATGGAGATCTTCCCCTTACCGGCCAGCTCAGCCGTGGCATCGGAGAAGGCCTTCTTGCCGGACTCCTTGAGCTTGAGCTCCACCACGTACTCGTACTTGGTGCCGGCTTCATCTGTCGGAACATAGTCCGGGGAGGCAGACTCCACGTCGTTACCGGTGAGCACCAGCTTGCCGGTGGGCTTGCCCTCGCTGTCTGTCTCATTGCCATAATGGAACTCCAGCATGGCCGTCTTGCCGATCTCCTTGACTGCCTCTTCGGGGGTCTCGGTGGTGCTGGCAAACGGGAAACGGACGATGACCCGCTGCTCGGCGGCATCGGTATAGGCCTCGTAGTCGGTTATATTGCGGGATACCAGACGCTGTTCGATGATGGACTTAACGCCCTCCAGATCGGCGGCATCCACGGGAACGGCCTCGTCCTTGGGGCCAAAGGTGACATCCACGCCGCCGCGGATATCGATACCCCAGCGGATCTCGCTCACGCTGCGAATCACGGTATCGGTGCGATCTCCGTAGGTGGTGTACACGCCGAACACGGCGGTGTAGCCAAACACCAGGATGAGGATCGCTACGATGAAGAATGCCCATTTGGGTGTACGCTTCATGTGTATAGACCTCCTGTACGGTTGTGCGACAAACCCATTTGCCGCCAGTATTCTTTTATTATACAAGCATCTACATCAAAAGTCAACAAAAAATACGGCACTCCGGTAATGAGCGCCGTACTCTTTTTTAGCCCTTGAGCAATCGTTCGATGCAGGCAAGCTCTGCGCACACGCAGAACATCGCCATGGCCACGTTCAGTTCCTCCACCGAAGGATACGAGGGAGCAATGCGGATGTTGCTGTCCCGGGGGTCCTTGCCATAGGGGAAGGTCGCACCGGCAGGGGTCATAGCCACACCGGCCTGGCCCAGCAGCTCCACCGTCCGGCGAGCACAGCCCTCCATCAGGTCAACGCTGACAAAGTAGCCGCCCCGAGGAGTGTGCCAGGTGGCAATGCCACGGTCGCCCAGCTCCCGTTCCAGCGCGGTCAGCACCGCTTCAAACCGGGGACGCAGCACCGCCGCATGCTGCTTCATGTGGGCGCGGATGCCCTCGATGTCCTTGAAATACCGGACGTGCCGAAGCATATTGAGCTTGTCGTGACCAATGGTCTGGATGGTCATGCGGCGCTTGACGTCCGCCACGTTGGCCGGGCTGGCCGCCATCGCAGCGACTCCGGCACCGGGAAAGCTGATCTTGGAGGTGGAGGTGAACATCACCACCATATCCTCGTTACCGTGCTTGACCAGCTCGGGGTAGATATCCAGCAGAACATCCCCCTCCTCCCCCAGATGATGCAGGCAGTAGGCGTTATCCCACATCACCCGGAAATCCGGCGCTGCCGGACGCAGTGCCGCCAGGCGGCGCACCGTCTCATCGCTGTAGGTGATACCTTCCGGATTGGAGTACATCGGCACGCACCACATACCCTTGACCAGCGGATCCTGTACCAGCGCCTCCACCTCATCCATATCCGGACCGGCGGCGGTCATGGGCACCGGAATCAGTCGGATACCAAAGTGCTCGGTCACCGCAAAGTGCCGGTCGTAACCGGGCACCGGGCAAAGGAACTTAACCTCCCCCTGCTCGCACCACGGCCGATGGCCACACACACCCCGGCTGTACGCCTGCGCAATATAGTCGAACATCATGTTGAGGCTGGAATTACCGCCCACGATGACCTGGGCCGGCTCCATGTGCAGGATAGCGGCAAACAGCGCCTTGGCCTCCGGCAGACCGTCCACGATGCCGTAATTACGCCCGTCGATACCCCCCTCAGAGAGGTAACCCTCCCGGGCGGTAACGCAATCCAGCATGGGCAGGGTCAGATCCAGCTGAGCCGCACCCGGCTTACCCCGGGACATGTCCAAGGATAATCCCTGGGCCTTGTAGGCAGCGTAAGCCTTGGTCAGCGCCTCCCGGCGCTCTCTCAATGCCGAAGCGCTCATTTCGGTTAACTTCTGTGCATGGGCCATCATGGTGTTCGTCCTCATTTCTCCTAGTATGCTTGCCATTATACTATATAGCGGTTCATTTTGCAAGACAAAAAACAAAATCTTGCAAATTTTTTCGTTTTTAGCCCCTAAAATGGATTTTCAAGCCCTCTTTTTGGCAACTTTGACCGTTTTTAACATCATTTTTAAGTTTTCTCTTGACAAGTGCGGCGCTTTCGGCTATAATCATGCGTGTTCCAAATGCATAAGGACAATTAGCTCAGCTGGTAGAGCATCCGCTTGACGTGCGGAGGGTCAGCGGTTCGAGTCCGTTATTGTCCACCATGTAAAAAAACCTCTTTTGTCTACCAGACAAAAGAGGTTTTTTTACAATGATATCCGTTCCTGTCGGAACGGATGATATATCTTCGATAGGATATCCGCTCTACGAGCAATGATATATGCCTTCGGCATATGAAGGGAACGGATATTATAGCATGCTTGCGAAGCAAGCATATCATACGGCATCGCCGTTGGCGCATATCATCAGCCGAAGGCTGTATTTTCCACTGCTTTTTGACGCACAAAACCGCACCGTGAAAATCCACGGTGCGGTTTTTATCGTTTATTCTTCCTCGTCCAACGTGCCGTTCTGGAGCGCTTCTTCATAAGCGGCATACAGCGCTGCTTGCTTTTTCTTAGCACGAAGGGCCATGATGGTCAGGGGAATCAGCACCCCCAGGCATGCGGCCACCGCCACGATCAAAATGATCATCTCGGTGGCGGAAGACTCCTCTGCAGCAGGATCTTCCTGCGCTGTCCCTCCGCCCGGACGGGTCACCACGGTGCCGACAAAGTTGGTGCCGTCCCCGTCGTTGGGAGCCGTTTCTCCAGGGGGCAGCGCCGTGCTGTCGGTGGTGCCGGGCACGGTGGTGGTGCCGGAAGGTGTCGGATCCACCACGTCCTCCATACTGGTGCCGGGGGCCAGGATCACCGAACCATCCGATGTCTGCCCAGTCATGGAGCTATCGGCACTGCCAGGCTTGATGACCGTACCCTGAGAGGCATTGCCGATGATGATGTTGCCCTGCTCTGTCTGTATGGCCACCTCACGAGGGGGCGCCGAAGGATCCTTGGGCAGGGTGCGAATCTTGGTGGCGGTGCAATTCTTACAGTTGTAGGTGTACACGCCGGTGTCGTCGCTGGCCGCCGGCAGGGTTACCTTGCCGGCATCCCAATCGTGACGGCCGGTGGGCGCAGTCGCCTTGGGGGCGCTGATGGTCACCTCGCCCTTGTTGTCGGCAAACAGCGTACCGCACAGCTTACACGTCCAGTAAGCGGCGGTGCCGGACTCCCAGCAGTTGGCCGGGGTAGCGGCAACCGCATCCAAGGAATGAATACAGCCGATGTGTGCCACCGAGCTATACATTACCACGCCGGCCACTCCATTGGTTCCGCCGCCGTAGCGGTGACCGTCACCCAAGGAAGCACCCCGTGCCACCACAAAGTAAGCGCCTTTTTCGCTGGGCGTAAAGGTGGAGGTCGTCTTGCCCAAAGAAACGTACTTGGACGGATCCTTCTCATCCACCCGACACCACTCGTAGGTGCCGGTACCATTGATATGGGCGGTGATGGTGCCGCCCTTGACCGACAAGGTCACCCCCATCAGCTTATCCGGTGTCCACACAGCATTTTGCCAGCAGTTCACCCGCTGTTTAAAGCGATTGATAAAGGTCAGGGACAGGGTGGGAAAATCCCGACCATGCTCTCGGTCATAGGCGGATTTCCATAAGAGGTCGCTGTTGTTCTGGGACGCCATCTGCTGCTGTCGGAACACTGCCAAGGTCTCATTGGCCATCTTGCTGGCCATCGGGGACAGCATATCCTTATTCATATCGTACAGCAGATCCACAAAGCCGCCCTTGGTCATCAGCTGGGCAAACCAGTTACGTGCACCGGCATTCCAGGTCTTGTCCGCCGTGGAATACAGTTTTTTCGTTTCCAGATGGAGATTGTCGTAGTCCCACGCCGGGCCGGCTATGAGCTTACCCTTGAGACCGTTGTTATCACCGTCAATGTAGAAATAGCAGCTGGTCTTAAACACATCCAACTGCCCGGTGACGCAATCCAGCAACACACGCTTGGCCGTGGAGGACAGATCCAAGTAATCGGTATAATACTTGCCGGCGGCGTTGTAGCCGGTACGGTTATACAGCGCATCCTCCATATCCTGCACGAAGGTGGCCACCTTGGTCAGCTGGGCTAAGGTAACAAACTCCGGCTCCTTGATGACGATCTGCGCACCGTGGGAGGTGACGAAGAAGCTGCCGGCACCCTTATCCCCGTGGTCGTGATTGTTATGGAGATAGCGATTATCCGCCTCGAGAATAAAGCCGCCATCGCTCTTAACCTTGGAGCCGGGAGCATAACGGAACTCGGAAATGCCCCGGTTGACCAACGCCTGCTCTCCGGCAGACAGATTGGTGGTCTCCGTATTCACGTAGCGCACATGATCAAAGTTCTCATCCATGGTCATGTCCGCCTTGGTGATGTTCACCCGATTCTTCTGGATCTCCACCTTTTCCAGCAGCAGGTAGGTGCCGCGGTAGTTGACCGCTGTCCCCTCGGTGATGTACAGATCCACCGGCTGGCAGGACAACGCCGAAGCGCCACCCATCTGCTGATAGAGGGTCTGGGCCATCAGGTTACCCAGACCGGTACGGTCGGCGGTGGCGAAGGTAACGTTGTTGGCCACCAGCACCCAGTTCTTGCCGGCACCGGCGCCGCTGATGAGCTCCACCGGCTGGACGCACTTAATGTTGTAAGAGCGCTTATCGCCGGCCATAGCCCAGCTGGCGTTGCCGCGGCCTTTCATCTGTTCCAGCCGCACCGACGCCTGCTGCTGCCCGGTGGCGGTGTACAGGGTCACCTGACCGTCCGTAGCCGCATTATTCTTGCTCAAATGCAGCTTTTCCAGCGAGGTGTTGATGGTGATATTAAGCACCGGCAGACCGTTGGAACGAATACCCTCCGGGAAAGCCGCCTGCACCGACAGAGAACCGGCCGGCAGCAGACAACCCAACAGGGCAACCGTCATCAATAAGGATAAGATGCGTGTTTTCATGCGTATCTCTCCAAATCCTATAAATTAGCGAGCAAACAGTTGGGGAGCAAACCACAGTACCGCCAGCACCACCAGACCGAGGGCGATGCGGTACCAGCCGAAGGGCTTGAAGTCATACTTTTTAATAAACGCCATGAGGAAGCGAATGACCAGCAGGGACACCACAAAGGAAACCACCGTGGCTACCGCCAGCAGAAGCCATTCCTGCGAGGTGAAGGTGGGGTGGCTCACCGCCGTGTGGCAGGTGGTGCACAGCCCGTTGGCAACCTGGTCGCCGTCCAGAATCGCCTTGCAGGAGGCACAATACTCATCCAAGAAGAAACACTTGACCAGCTTGAGGGCGCTGGCACCCAGCATCACCGGGATGGCCATGAAGAAGGAAAACTCCGCCGCCACCGCCCGGGAGGTGCCCAACAGAGAGGCACCGAGAATGGTGGAGCCTGACCGGGAGGTGCCGGGAATCAGCGCCAGCATCTGGAACGCACCGATGCCCAAGGCGTGCCGGTAGCTGATCGCCTCCAGCGAGTTTACCGGGAAGGTGCGGTTCTTACGGCTTTCCAGCCACAGAAAGCCGATGCCATACACGATGAGTGCCAGCGCGATCACCAGCGGCACGCTCAAGGTGTTATCGATCAGCTCATCCAGCGCTAAGCCGGCAATAGCCGCCGGCACGCTGGCCACCAGCACCTTGCTCCACAGCACCCAGGTGCCTTTTTTCTCCTGCGCATCCTTACGGGGGGAGAAAGGATTGAGCTTGTGGAAGTACAGCACCACCACCGCCATGATGGAACCCAGCTGAATAATGACCTTAAACACGTCAAAGAACGCCTTGGAAGCGTCCATCTGCCAGATCGAATCCAGCAGCAGGATGTGGCCGGTACTGCTAATAGGCAACCATTCGGTAATGCCCTGGATAATACCCTGGGCAATGGCCTTTAAAATTTCAATCACGGTTTACCTCCTTAATAAGGCAGGGTGGATACTTACAGATCCAGCTCGTTGAGCAGGTCACGCAGCAGGATCACTTCATCCGCAGAGATGGTGACGCCCTTGCCCATCTTGGCATGGTCGGGAGCCCAGTCACGGATATCATACTTGGGGGCACGGTCGTTCCAGCTGATCATGTTCAGCTCCTTGGTCCACCCGGAGGGGGACTGGGACAGGACACCGCATTCCTTCACAATCTCATACTTCAGTTCAGCCATAGTACATTCTCCTTAACATAAATATAGTTTTTTACCATCAACGGAAGAGACTGCCTCCATGGCAGTCCTCCGCGACAAACAGAGGAAATTCGTCCAGCTGCAAGCGCTTGACCGCTTCACAGCCCAGATCGTCAAAGGCGATGACCTGTGCCTGCCGCACATGGCTGGCCGCCAGGGCACCGGCACCGCCGATGGCGCACAGATAGACGCCTTGGTTGCGTCGGATCGCCTCACAGGTGGCGGCATCCCGTTCCCCCTTGCCGATGGTGGCACACAACCCGGCGTCGTAAAGACGGGGGGTGTACGGGTCCATTCGTCCGGAGGTGGTGGGGCCGCAGGCGCCGATGGGAAGCCCCTCCGGTGCCGGTGTAGAACCGCAGTAGTAGAGGATGCCATCCTGCAAAGGGAAAGGCAAAGGCTCACCGGCATCCATAAGCGCCATGAGTCGCTTGTGGGCCGCATCCCGGGCGGTATACACCGTGCCGGAAAGCAGTATCTTATCCCCGGCGTGCAGGGTGGGGATCACCCGGCGCAGATCGTCGGTATGTACATGTACTATCTGCGTAATAACCACTCCTCAAATCGATCCAGAAAGCCCTTTTGTGTCGGGGGCTTTGACGGCTTAGGCCGCAAGTGGGAATAACCACCGCCCTTGGGGTCCCGTAAAGCCGGTCTCATCGGCTCACGGGCGGGCGGCTCATCGAAAAAACCGGGTAGTACGGCCAGCGGAATCCTTGGCCAGGTGGCGGACCTTTTCCACCCAAGCGTCCACCGCTTCGGCAAACTGCTCGTCGCTTTCGGTCTTCTGCTGCCGCAGGGTGGACCGGCGCAGTGCCACGTCGTCACGCAACTCGCCCAGCTGTCCCAGCAAGGCTTCCAACACCGTGTGTACGTTATCCAAGGTGTCGACCGCCGTGCGGTTGGCTGTCTCCATGAAGGGGCGTGCGATGCCGTCTAAGTGGGTCTTCATCTCGTCACCGCGTCCCAGGGCATCGCCGTATGCCGCCATCTGCCCTTGCAGATCGGTCAACTGCTCACGCAGGGTGGCTACCTCCCCATCCCGGGTCTGCAGCCGTTCCTCGGCCGCCATCATCTCGGCGGTAGCGGTATGGGCTTTTTCCTGCTCTGCCTGCAGCTGCTCCTCCAAAGCGGCCTTTTCGGTCACGGCCACGTCACGCTGGGCGGTCATCTCCTGCAGCTGCTCGGTCAATTGCTCCAGCTGCTCCCGCATGGCGGCCAGCTGCTGCTGCGCCTCGTCTACGGTAGCCTGAGCTGCCTCCACCGCTTGCCGCGCCTCGTCACTGGCACGCTGGGATTCCCGTGCAGCCTCCTCCGCTTGCTGGGTCAGCTGTACACGCTCCTCATGCCACTCTCCGGTGATCTGATCAATATACGTCAACACGTCGCTCTTGTTAAAGCCACGCATGGCCGAGCGAAAAATGCCTTTTTGCTCCATTCCGCGTCACACGCCCTTCGTTTATTTTCCTATATATAAACACTATAACACAGCCTATGCAAAAATGCAAATACTTTATATATATTAGAAAATACAAGAAAAAACCGTCAGGGTGCTCCCCCCAGACTCCCTCCCTCCGAAGGAGAAAGGGAACGCACAAACAGAAACGGCAGTAAAACAAATAAAACGCCCGGCAAAAAAACCGGGCGCTTTATTTGAGTGAGCCTATAAGCCGAGTTCTGTTGTAAGCGATCATCTATCTCGACCGACTGTTGCCAGCCGGCTCTAGCCGCCCGTCGAAGCACATCGGGCTAATGTATTGCTTCGGTCGGCGTTGCACCGGATAGGGTTTGCAGGGCCATACCGTCTCCGGTATGCCGGTGAGCTCTTACCTCGCCGTTCCACCCTTACCGTGCCGAAGCACGGCGGTATATTTCTGTTGCACTTTCCCTAGGGTCACCCCCGGCGGCCGTTAGCCGTTATCCTGCCCTGTGGTGCTCGGACTTTCCTCATGCGTCAAACGCACGCGATCGCTCAGCTCACTCGTCCAAAGTGTACCCTAAAAAAATTGGTTTGTCAACCTAAAAAATGCTTGACATTCCCTATAACTTGTAGTATAATGGCTGTAAAGAAATTTACTTTACAGATAGGAGGGACAGGCAATGGGTAAAAACCTGGAAATCGCTCTGTTGCTGGATTTCTACGGCGAAATTCTCACCGAAAAGCAACGAAACATGGTAGATTATTACTACAACGACGACCTGTCCTTGGCAGAGATCGCAGAAAACGAAGGCATCACCCGTCAGGGTGTTCGGGACGCCATCAAGCGCGCCGAGGCACAGATGCTGGAGTTGGAGGAGCGTCTGGGGCTGTCCCGTCGTTTCCGCTGCATCTGCGAGGATGCCGAGCTCATCATGGAGCTGGCTGACAGCATCCGCCGGGACTGTGATTTCCCCGGTGCGCCCCGGGATATCGGGCAACGGGCGGAGGAGATCCTTCGGCTGGCGGATAAGTTGCAGAAAGAAGAGTAAGTTCCCGGGCCGCAGAAGGGCAGGTGTCACGTGTGGCGTTTGAAGGATTAAGTGAAAAGCTGGCAGCCTCATTCAAAAAGCTGCGCAGCAAAGGCCGTTTGACCGAAGCGGACGTTAAGGAAGCCATGCGCGAGGTGCGCCTGGCGTTGCTGGAAGCGGATGTCAACTACAAGGTGGCCAAGGATTTTACCGCCAACGTGGTGGAGGCTGCCGTTGGCGCCAAGGTGATGGAAAGCCTTACCCCCGGCCAGATGGTCATCAAGATCGTCAACGACGAGCTGACCAAGCTCATGGGCGGCGAAGCCGCCGGTCTGGCCCGTTCCAATCGCCCTCCCACGGTGATCCTCATGTGCGGCCTGCAGGGCTCGGGTAAAACCACCCACAGCGCCAAGCTGGCCAAGCATCTCAAAAGCAAGGGCTACCGCCCCATGCTGGTGGCCTGCGACATTTACCGTCCGGCGGCTATCGAACAGCTGCGTGTGGTAGGTGAACGTGCCGGCGCTCCGGTATTCGAGATGGGTACCGAGGATCCGGTAAAGATTGCCAAGGCCGCCATCGCCCACGCCCGTGATCACGGCAACGATTACGTGATTCTGGATACAGCCGGTCGTCTGCATATTGACGAAGAGCTTATGACCGAGCTTAAGAACATCCGGGCCACGGTGGAACCGGCTGAGATCCTGCTGGTGGTGGATGCCATGACCGGTCAGGATGCGGTCAACGTGGCCGCCTCCTTTGACGAGGCCCTGGGCATAACCGGTGTGATCCTGACCAAGCTGGACGGCGATACCCGAGGCGGTGCGGCGCTGAGCGTGCGTGCCGTCACCGGAAAGCCGATCAAGTTTGCCGGCATGGGTGAGAAGCTGGACGATCTGGAGGTCTTTCACCCCGATCGCATGGCATCCCGTATCCTGGGCATGGGCGACGTCATGTCCCTCATCGAGAAGGCGGAGCAGCAGATCAGCGACAAGGAAGCCGCCGAGATGGCCCGCAAGCTGCAGGAGGACAAATTTGACCTCAACGACCTGCTGGATCAGTTCCGGCAGATTCAGAAAATGGGGGATCTCAAGAGCATGCTCAGCATGATCCCCGGCGTAGGCAAGCAGCTCAAGGATGTGGACATCGATCCCAAGCAATTTGCCCGGACGGAGGCCATTATCCTATCCATGACCCCGGCAGAACGTGCCAAACCGGCCCTTATGAATCCGTCCCGTAAGCGGCGCATCGCCGCCGGATGCGGCATGAAGGTGGAGGACGTCAACCGCCTGCTCAAGCAGTACGAGTCCATGCGTCAGATGATGAAGCAGATCAAAAAAATGGGCAAAAAGGGCGGTCGCGGCATGCGCGGCGGATTGCCCGGTATGGGTGGATTGCCCGGCATGCCTATGGGCGGCAATGGTGGCCGCTTTGGTTTCTGATTCAATCCATTTCAATGGTTGAATATATTATTTTGTATCTTTTTAGTAAACTGGAGGTAACCTACTATGGCAGTAAAAATTCGTCTGCGCCGCACCGGCGCCAAGAAGGCCCCGTCCTATCGCGTGGTCGTAGCGGACTCTCGCTATCCCCGTGATGGCCGCTTCATCGAGGAGATCGGCTATTACAACCCCCTGCAGGAGCCGGCTGTGATCAAAATCGATCTGGAGAAGGCCGCCAACTGGATCGCCAACGGCGCTCAGCCCACCGACACCGTGAAGGCTCTGCTGAAGAAGGCCGGCATGGAATAATCGGAGGTTTCACATAATGAAGGAACTTCTGTTAACCATCGCCCGCGGTCTGGTGGAGCATCCCGACGCCGTCGTTGTGGAGCAGGATGAACCTGCCGAGGACGGTACCGTGGTATTCCATCTGCATGTGGCAGACGACGATATGGGTCGTGTTATCGGCAAGCAGGGTCGCATCGCCAAGGCCATGCGCACCGTCATGCGTGCCGCCGCTACCCGTCAGGACACCAAGGTGGCCGTAGAGATCGACTGATACGAAAAAAGCCGTTCACCTGCCGGTGGACGGCTTTTTCCACAAAAGGAGTGTAGCGTTATGCCGCAAAAAGCGTATCTGGAAGCTGGCGAAATCGTCAACACCCACGGCGTACGGGGTGAAGTCCGCGTCCAGCCCTGGTGTGATTCCGCCGAGCAGTTTGCCGGGTTTAAAAAGCTCTATTGGGACGCCGAGGGCACCCAGCCGGTCAAGGTGAAGGGACGCCCTCACAAGCAGATGGCGCTGGTCACCCTGGAAGGGATCACAACGGTGGAAGAGGCGCAAGCTCTGCGAGGGAAGATCCTATACGTCAGCCGCAAGGACCTACACCTGCCCAAAGACCGTTATCTGGTACAGGATCTTATCGGTATGGCCGTGGTGGATGCAGATAACGGTACCATGTACGGCCATCTGACCGATGTCAGTCAGACCGGTGCGAACCCGGTCTATCACATGCAGACACCGGACGGCCGGGAGGTGCTTATCCCTGCTATCCCCCAGGTGGTCATCTCCATCGACACCAAGGCAGACGTACTGCAGCTGCGTCCAATGAAAGGGCTGTTTGACGATGAGATTTGATATCATGACCTTGTTCCCGGATATGTTTGACCGGGTATTTGACCAGAGCATCCTGGGCCGTGCCCAGGAAAAAGGCTTGCTGGAAATGCACTGTCACCAGATTCGGGAATATACTAAGAATAAGCAGATGCAGGTCGACGATTACCCTTACGGCGGCGGCATGGGTATGGTGATGTTTCCCCAGCCCATTGCCGACTGCTTTCGGGCGGTGTGTGACCAAGCCGGTTATCGCCCTCATCTGATCTATATGTCCCCTCAAGGTAAAACCCTCACCCAACAACGGGCACGGGAATTAGCCGCGATGCCGGGTCTGTGCATCCTGTGCGGTCATTACGAAGGGGTGGATGAACGGGTGCTGGACGCCCTGGTGGATGAACAGATCTCCATCGGCGACTATGTGCTCACCGGCGGCGAGATCCCGGCCATGGCGCTGGTAGACTGTGTCTCCCGTATGGTCCCGGGCGTGCTGGCAGACGAGATCTGCTTCACCGAGGAAAGCCATTTTTCCGGCTTGCTGGAATATCCGCAATACACCCGTCCGGCCGTGTGGGAGGAACGGGCGGTGCCGGATATTCTGCTGTCCGGCCATCATCAGAACATCGCCCGGTGGCGGCGCCAGCAGGCGTTGGAACGCACCCTGCGTCATCGACCGGATATGCTGGAGGGGGCAGAGCTGACCGACGAGGATCGGGCTTATCTGCAACAGCTTGCCGAGGAATAAACCACCGTGCCAAATACTTTTGGGCAAAATGTCAAAAGCGTTCTCCATAAATCGCCCAAAATCGGGCAACCAGCCAAACTTGTCCCACAGCAATTGACTTTACCGTTTTTTGTGTTATACTAAGAGTGTTCCCGTCCATGGACAATTGCCGAGGGGGTTTCCCCCTACGTGAGGAGAAAAGGAGCCGTTTATTATGTACATGAAAGATGTTGTTGTGCAGAATCAGGTCGGTCTGCATGCTCGCCCCGCCACCTTCTTCATCCAGAAGGCGAATGAGTTCAAATCCTCCATTTGGATCGAAAAGGAAGAGCGCCGTGCCAACGCCAAGTCCCTGCTGGGTGTCCTTTCTCTTGGCATTGTAGGCAACACCTCCATTCGGATCATCGCCGACGGCGCTGACGAGGAAAAGGCGGTCGCCGCCCTGGTGGAGCTGGTTGAGTCCGGCTTCGCCGAGTAATCTCTGCATCATCGAGCGAACCGCCGATCGCAGGCAACTGCGATACGGCGGTTTTTTTGGAGGTTTATATGGCATTGATTTACGATACCCATGCTCATTATGACGACACGGCCTTTGATGAGGATCGCGACGTCCTGCTGGCCGCCTTGCCGTCTAAAGGGGTAAAAGCGGTCATCCACGCCGCTACCGACCCGGATTCTGCCCGTTTTGGGCTACGGCTGGCCGAACGCTATCCGTATATTCGGGTGGCGGTGGGAATCCACCCCGAAGCCGCCCATCGGGAACAGCCGGATTGGCTAAAACAGCTGGAGGAGCTGGCTAAGGATCCCCGGGTATGCGCCGTGGGGGAGATCGGGCTGGACTATCATTACCCAGACGGCTGTCCCCGGGGGGAGCAGATCGATCTGCTCCGCCGCCAGCTGGAGCTGGCCGCCCGGCTGGAGCTGCCGGTGATCCTCCACGACCGGGACGCTCACGAGGACACCCTCACCCTTCTGCAAGAGTACCGTCCCCGAGGGGTGGTGCATTGCTTCTCCGGCAGTGTGGAGATGATGCGGCAGATCACCGACCTGGGGCTGTATATCGGCCTGGGAGGCGTCACCACCTTTAAGAACGCCCGGCGCCCGGCGGCTGTGGCGGCGGCGGTCCCCATCGACCGGCTGTTGCTGGAGACCGACGCCCCTTACATGGCGCCGGAGCCGTTCCGGGGTAAACGGTGCGATTCCTCTCTCATCGCCTACACGGCCGCCCACATCGCCGCCCTGCGAGGGTTGGACACCGACACGCTGCTACAGCAGACCGCCGCCAATGCGCAGCGGCTGTTTGGCGTATAAATCCATTTGCTCAAAAAAAACAGCCGCCGCCCCAAGGGCGGCGGCTGGACTGCTTACTTCTGCATGGTGTGTATCAAGTGCACAAGAGCTTCTTGCTGTTCGGGGGTCAGCGCTCGCACGGCTCGCTCCAGAGGGGACACCTTTTCTTCTGCGGCAAAAAACTCCGCCAAGGACACACCTAGGGCATCGCAGATATACCCCAGATACTCTACGGTAGGCTGCTTGTTCCCCAGCTCCAGCTCCCGAAGGTAGCTTTGGGATACGCCTGCCAGATTGGCTAAGCGATTAACCGTCCAGCCGCGTGCCTGCCGATAATCGGTGATCCGTTTTCCTACGTCCATCCCCATCGCCTCCTCGATAGTTATAATATATCACGGTATATGTGAAATAATTACAGCTATAGAGTTGACATGCGTTCTCTTTAGTGGTATTCTAAAGCCACTATAGTAATAAGGAGGATTCCCATGCTTCATTTTCGCCGCACCCTATGTCTCCTGTTAACCGTGGTGGTGATGCTGGCCGCCTGCGGATGCGTGCCGACCGTCGAGAACAAAGACGAGCCATCGTCCGCCGTGGAAAAGGAGACCGTAACCACCACCAGCACCACAGAAGCAACCACCACGACCACGACGACCACCACCCAAAAGCCCACGACCACCACAACCCAAAAGCCCACCACCACCCAGGCACCCACCGAGCAACAGAGCATCACGGTATACGTAACCAAGTCCGGTAAGCGCTGGCATTTAAGCTCCAGCTGTAACGGAGGCACCTACACCCCCACCACCAAGGAGGCCGCCGAGGCCAGAGGGCTGACCCCTTGCAAAAAGTGTGCCGGAGGGTAACCCCTATTCCCCTACATAAAAAAGGCCGCATTCCATGAGGAATGCGGCCTTTTTGCGGTATTATTTATTCGGCAGTGGGCAGGTGAGTCAGAGCCGCTTGATACTGGGCATCCTGTTCGGGGGTGTAGAGGGGCAACAGCGCCTTATCCTGGGCGCTGAGCACCACTTCATGCTCAGGGACGATACCCACGTTCTGCCAGCTGCCGCCCTTGAGGCGCTTATACTCGCCGATGGACAGCTTCATAGCAGAGCCATCCGACTCCAACCGGAAATAGCCCTGATATTTGGCCTCGCCGGCGGTGGTCTCGCCTACCACCACCGTCACACCGGCCTCCTGCAGTACCCCGGCGAAGAATTCCGCCTCACCGGCAGTGGTGTTATCCACCAAAGTGGCCGACTGCACACCGATCTGGTTGTTGATCTGGGCGGTCAGATAGGTGACCTCGCCGCTGGCGGAGGTCTTACTGCCGTACTGACCCAACGGCATCACGTAGGAGAGCATCTCCTCCACCGCCTCAGGCAAGCCGCCGGCGTTGCCGCGCAGGTCAAACACGATACCGGTAACCCCTTCCTCCAGTAAGGAAGCGACCGCCGTCTTGAACTGACGGGGGGTGTTCTCATAAAAGCCGGTGATCTTGACATAGCCCACCTTGCCTCGTACGATCTTCTGCACGCTGGTAAGCTCGTACCGCAGAGAGGATAGCTTAAACGCTTGATCCGCATCCGGACGGGAGACGCTGACCAGCACCTCCTCATCATTACCCAGCACCCAGCGTACGTCGCCAATGGTCATCTGAGCCACGTCCTGCTCGTTAATGGCGGTGATCACATCCCCTGCCTTAACGCCGCTTTTTTCCGCCGCAGAGTTGGGGTACACATGGCTGATCACCATCTGTCCCTCTGCGTTGAGATCCACAACCACGCCCATGTCGTTGGCATAGCCGCTGGTCAGTTGGGTCTCCCGTTCAAACTCCTCCGGGGTAAAATAAGCGGTGTACTTATCACCGATGCCGGTGACGTAGCCCCGGGTGATGGCCTGCTTGAGCGCCTCTTCATCCAGATCCTGGTAGTATTCCCGCACCGTCTTGTCCACGTCGTTGATGTGGGCATACATCGCCTGGCGCTGCTGCACCGACTGGATCTGCTGATTGAAGTGACGCATGGCAAACAGCATGGTCATGGATATGGTCAGCGCTACCACCAAAATAATCAGGGTCACGGCAGTGCTGACGGTGATCTTCTTTTTCATAGAAGTCCCTCCGTTAGTTCACTTTGGGGCTGACGTAGGTGCCAAGAGGATCCACCTGCGTGCCGTTGACACGCACTTCAAAGTGCAGGTGCGGACCGGTAACGTCACCACTCTTGCCTGCCTGGGCGATGACCGTCTTGCCGCCGGTTACCTTCTGCCCCTTGGTCACGAACACCTTGGAGCAATGCGCGTACAAGGTGCTGATGGTGCGGCCTCTGGCATCACGGCCGTGGTCAATGATGATACAGTAACCGTAGCCGTACGACCAGCCGGTACCGTACCAGCTGGTGGAATTAACCGCAATCACGGTGCCATCCGCCGCGGCCACAATGTTCTCCCCGTACACGGGGATGGGGCCGTTGGCAATGTCCAAGCCCTTATGCAGGCGACCCCAGCGCTCACCGTACACAGAGGAATACGCACGCACGGTGGGGATGGGCCAGTACATCATAGACTGGTTGTACACCCCGGTGGAACCACTGCTCTGGATCAAGGCCGCGATAGCGGCATTGGCTTTTTCAATCTTCTTGCGCGTCTCTTCCAGCTGGTCGTTGTAACCGCTGACGGTATTCTTGAGATTGTTGATCTCCCTCTGGGCATCGGCGCACAGCTCGTTCAATTCATACTTCTTAGCGGTGGATTCCGCCCGGGCACTCTCAATATCTGCCTTCTGCTGCTGCAGCTTCTGGCGCTCGTCTTCCAGCACCTTCTTCTGCCCCTGCAGCTCCACCAGCGCCTTTTCCAGATCATCAATGGCGGCCTGATCGTGGGCGGCAATCAGCTTAACCGCCTTGGATTTGATCAGATAGTCCTGATAGTTTTCGGTGTTCATGAGCACCTGCAGAGAGGACTGATTACCGGTCTTCATAATGGCACGCAGACGTTGGTTAAGCTTGTCCTTGGTATCGAAGATGGAGGTTTCCTTTTCCTCAATATTTTTCTGCGCCGTATCGATGTTGGCCGATGCCTCCGCCATCTGCTTATCCAGAGTGCTGATCTTGCTGTTGAGCAGACCGATCTGCTGTTCCGCATTGGCGATCTGGGAGTCCAGCAGATTCTTGCGTTGCTGGCTGGCGGAAAGATCCGAGCTGGCTTCCGCCAATTCCTTCTTAAGCTCTTTTTCCTTCTGCTTGAGGTCGGACAGCTGGCTTTCCAGTTCATTACGCGTGGCGGCTTTCACCGTATGAGGCTCGCCGGCCACAACAAACAGCAGCAACACCGTCATCAACAGCGCCGCCATCCGTCGGATAATGCGCGTCACCTTCATTGGTGAATACCTCCTTCGTGCTTCAAATACTTGCTGATGGAGATGACGCTGCCACACGTACCCACCAGCACACCGCCGGTCAGGAAACCGATCAGCAGTACCACCCACACATCGCTGTAGGGCACCGTGCTCTGGAACAGACCCAGATCCAGACCGGCAATAAACTGGCTGTACAGCAGGGTGGTCAAGCCATAGGAGACACCGCCGGCAATGAGACCCAGCAGAATACCTTCCACAATGAAGGGAAGCCGGACGAAGCCGTCGGTGGCGCCCACCGATTTCATAATATAGATCTCCAGGCGACGGCTGTACACCGTGAGCTTAATGGTATTAACGATGATAAACAGCGACACCAGCAACAGTACCGCCACGATGACACCGCCAATACCCAGCACGATACGGCGGGTCTTGTTGAGGGAGGCGGTAAAATCGCCGTCGTAGTTTACCTCCTCCACGCCGTCCAGTGCCTCTAATTTCTTCATGGTATCCTCAAAGGTATCCAGATTCTTAAGAGAGACAAAGTACGTGTCGATCATGGGATTCTCTTCCTTCAGGCTTTCGAAGGTCTCGGGAGGAAGATCCTTGCTGTAGCGTTCCAGCATCTCTGCCTTGGATACAAAGCTCACGTCCGCCAGCTCATCCATGCCATACAGCAAACGGCCGACGCGGTCCACATCCTCCTCCGGCAGATCGGCATCCAGAAACACCGCCACCACATTCTGCTCCAGCGCCACCTGCGACACGTGATCCACATTAACAAACAAGAGATAGGAAAAACCGGTGAGCATTAAGCAACAGATAAGCACGCCCACGCTGGCCAACGCCATGGAACGGTTGTGCCATGCATTGCGAAAGCCTTCCTTGACAAGATACTGCATATCATGCGCTCGCATCATAGCTCACCACCTCCCAATCGCACCATATTCTGCTCCGGATCGGCGCCGTCCTTACGGCCGGTATCCGATACGATGCGTCCATCTTCCAGGGTGATGACCCGGTGTTCAAACTGCTTAACAAGGTCGTGCTGGTGGGTAACCATCAGCACGGTGGTACCCTTCTCATTGATCTGGGTGAGGAGCTGGACAATGTCGTGGGACATCTGCGGATCCACATTGCCGGTAGGCTCATCGGCAATGATAAGGGACGGGTTGTTAACCAACGCCCGTGCCAAGCCTACCCGCTGCTGTTCGCCGCCGGATAATTCCGGCGGATAGCGGTGGGCTTTCTCCCACAAACCGAAAAGCTTGAGTACGTGGGGGATCCTCCGACGGATCTCCCGGCGGCTCTTGCCCACCACCCGCATGGAAAAGGCTACGTTATTGTACACCGTCATGGTGTCGATCAAACGGAAATCCTGAAACACGATACCCATGGTACGTCGAAAATACGGCACCTGCTTGCGCTTGAGACGGGACAGTCGGTAGTTGTTGACGATCACCTCGCCGGAGGAGGGGGTCTCCTCCCGCATGATCAGCTTAAGGAAGGTGCTCTTGCCGGCGCCGGATGCGCCCACGATAAAGGCAAACTCCCCGTCGTCGATGTGCAGATTCACATCGTGCAGGGCATCGGTGCCGGTACCATAGGTCTTATACACATTCTGGAACTCGATCATGGTGTATATACCTCCTTAGGGTGTGGAGAGAAAAACCAAGCCCTCGCTCACCCATCGTTACCATACTCTTACCACGGCCGGGATCGGCCGGTAAACTTCAACGTCAGGCGGCCCGTGGCCGCAATACCCAGTATACCGGCCAAGCCGGCTGGGCGCAAGTGAAAATGTTTGGTAATAAAACCGGTGACAGCCGCCGACATTGGTTGCCGGCGGCTGGTAACAACCGCTTAATACTTAACCGGATTGGCGCTGAGATACTTCTTGACCATCAGTGCCACCTTGAATACAATGGCATCGTCAAACTCACGCAGATCCAGGCCGGTAAGCCGCTTGATCTTCTCCAGACGGTACACCAGCGTGTTGCGATGGACAAACAGCTTACGAGAGGTCTCGGATACGTTAAGGTTGTTCTCAAAGAACTTCTGGATGGTAAACAGGGTCTCCTGATCCAGCGATTCAATAGAGCCTTTTTTGAACACCTCACGCAGGAACATCTCACACAGGGTGGTAGGCAGCTGGTAAATCAGTCGGGCGACCCCCAGATGGTCGTAGGTGATGATGGTCTTCTCGGTGTCAAACACCTTGCCCACCTCCAGCGCCACCTGCGCCTCCTTAAAGGAGCTGGCCAGATCACGGATCTCGCTGACGGCGGTGCCGATACCCACCACAGCCTGGGTGTAGAATTCGCTGCCCAGGGTATCCACGATGGAGCGCGCCAGCTTCTCCAGATCCTTGGTCTCAATGCCGGTGCGGATCTCCTTGATCAGCGCAATATCGGTCTCGTTGATGTTGACCACAAAATCCTTAGCCTTGTCGGGGAACAGATTCTGTACCACGTCAAAGGCGGATATCTCCGTCTTGGACTGGGTGCGGATGAGCAGTACCACCCGGCTGACGTCGCTGTTAAAGTGCAGCTCCCGGGCCTTAAGCAGAATATCTCCCGGCAAAATGTTGTCGAGGATGACGTTCTTAATAAAATTACCACGGTCGTATTTTTCGTCGTGGTATTGTTTGAGGCTGGTCAGAGAGATCGCCAGCAGCCCGGCATAACGCAGCGCCGCCTCATCGGTGCCCTCCACGAACAGAATGCACTCACTGCGAGGACGGGAACCAAACGCCTTGAAGGTGTAGCCCTCGGTGACAATGCAATCCTGATCCGCAAAATCATCCGGTACCACCACCTCGGTGATCTCGCCCACCCGTCCCAGGTCGCTGCACGCGACGATGGTCTGGGTCTCGTCGATCACACCAATCGTGCGATCGATGGCCTCCCGGGTCTGATGGATGATCCCCTGGAATAAACGGTTTGACATACAAGCCTCTCTCCTTTTCTTCCGCCCGCCGTCCATAGGACAGCCGCCCTCCTCCCTTAAAACGGAAGTCGGGTTCTTGACGGTATACTCTCTCCGCAAACAATCGGCGGCGGCTATGTAACGCAGAGTAGGATGTGCCTTTCACAAAGAGCTACACCTACACATATAGTCATTATACACAATCTTTTGGATTTTTGCAAGGCAAAAAGCACAAAAACACCGGGAATTTGCCAAAAAATATGCCATTTTTGAAAATACGCCGTTGTATTTTGTCGAGATGCTCCATCCCTGAATATACAGTCTATTGGGTATTGCTATTGCGACCAACCTATAGTATACTGACAATCATGGAGGGATGGAACATGGAACTGCTGCAATTACGGTATTTCTACGAAAGCGCTCAAAACGAAAACTTCTCCCACACTGCCCGGGCGCATCGGGTACCGCCATCGGCGGTCAGCCTGGCGGTCAAGCGACTGGAACGGGAACTGGGAGTACCGCTGTTCACCCGAGAAGGTAACCGCATCCGGCTCAATGCCCACGGTCGGCGGTTGCAGCAGGCACTGCGGGTCTCTCTGGGGGAGCTGGATGCGGCAGTGGAGGCGATTGCGCAGGGGGCTCCGGCGTTGAGTGGGGAGATCTCGCTATCCATCCGCTGTCATCGCAGCACCGTTACCCGGCATATCGCCACCTTCAAACAGGCCCATCCCCAGGTCACCTTCCGGGTATCTCATGATTTCGGCAGCGGTACAGCCGGATATGACGTGATCGTAGACGACGACACCGCCAATTACCCGGGATTCTGTCAGATCCCTCTTATGACCGAACCGCTGTGGTTCGCCGCAGCCGCCAACAGCCCGTTGGCAGGACGTGTCCTCACCTGGAACGACCTGCAAAAGGCGGATTTTATTACCATGAGCCGTGCCGCTCCCCTGCGCCGTGTCACCGACCGGGTGTGTCGGCTGGCAGGATTCGAACCCCGGGTCATCATCGAGTGTGACGACCCCTATTACCTGCGGGATTACGTGCGGCAAGGCTTTGGTGTCACCTTGATCCCGGAGCTGTCCTGGAAAAGCGAGCTGGATGCCGGCATCGTCCCTCTGCACACCCCCGCCATCACAGCAGAACGCACCGTATGTCTGTATCACCGGCAACCCCTATCCCCCGCAGCGGTGGCCTTCTGCCGAGCCGTGCAGGAAGAATGTCAATAAAGACAAAACCGCCGTCCCCATGGGGACGGCGGTTTTTATGCTGATTAGTTGCAGATGGTACGCTCGGTGTCCTTGTCGAAGAGGTGGATCTTCACGTTCTCCAGAGCGATCTCAACCTCGTCACCGGGACGAGCAGTAGAGGTGGGCTCCACACGAGCAGTGAAATCGAAGCCTTCCACGTTGAAGTACAGGAAGGTCTCAGCACCCATCATTTCGGTCACTTCCACCTTGGCCTTGACCTTACAATCGGCAAACTCCTCCAGCAGACGGGGCTCGTCATGCACATCCTCG